>CAIKDP010000374.1 GCA_903826205.1 Akkermansiaceae bacterium | reverse complement strand
GTTCGATGTTCAATGTTCAACGTTCGAAGCCCCGCCTCCGCTGCTGGACGTGCGCGACCTGCGCGTCCACTTCCCGGTGCGCAGCGGGATCATTCCGCGCCGCAGTGGATTTGTTAGGGCTGTCGATGGCGTCACGCTTGATATCCGGCCCGGCGAAACCCTCGGCCTGGTCGGCGAATCCGGTTGTGGAAAGTCCACCCTGGGCAAGGCCATTGTGCGCTTGCTCAAGCCGACATCCGGCAGCATCCGGTTTGAATCCACCGACATCACGGACCTGAGCCAACGCGCGTTGCGGCCGCTGCGGCGGGATTTTCAGATGATTTTCCAGGATCCGGCGGAGTCGCTCGATCCGCGCATGAGTGTGCGGGCCATCATCGAGGAGCCTTTCATCATCCATGGCATCGGCGACCGCCGCAATCGCCGCCAGAAGGTGGATGTTTTGTTAGACAGGGTCGGGCTGCCGGCCGCCGCCGGCGAACGCCATGCCTTTGAGTTTTCCGGTGGCCAGCGCCAACGCATCGGCATTGCCCGCGCCCTTGCTCTCAAGCCAAAGCTCATTGTCTGCGACGAACCGGTCTCCGCGCTGGATGTTTCCGTGCAATCGCAGATCCTCAATCTGCTGGTGGAGTTGCAACGCGACTTCGGCCTGTCCTATCTGTTCATCGCGCACGACCTCTCCGTGGTCAAACACGTCAGCGACCGGGTGGCCGTGATGTATCTGGGCAAAGTCGTCGAACTCGCCGCCGCGGAAACCATCTACCGCGACCCGCGGCACGCTTACACCAAGGCGCTGCTCGCCGCCATCCCCTCCCCCGATCCCAAGGTGAAGCGCGCGAAGATGTTGTTAGAAGGCGATGTGCCCTCGCCGCTCGACCCGCCGCCGGGCAGTGCCTTTGGCCAGCGCATGAACCACCCGCGCTACGACGAATCCATCGCCGCGGATCTGAGCCTCGGTGAGATCAGCCCCGGCCACTGGGTGGCCGCCGACCCCTGCTGCATCTCCAACGAGGACTTGGCGAGCTTGCGGCGCGCGCGTGGGACGGCATAAGCTTGGAAGTGAAATTTGACTCCACGAGTTTCACAAATAATGAATGAGGCATGCATTTTATGGCATGCACCATTCGGGCGAGCCTGAGACTTGCTAGATCAGGACCATCTTATCCGTTAAATCCGCCGCCCCGCGCTGTCACCAGCGCGCCTACGAAGGATGCTATTCGCGGTCCGTGGGCGGCAATCCAAGCGCCACGCTGTCGCCCTCGCTGAGGGCGAGTTCATCGAGTTGTTTGCGGGTGATTTCCACTTCGAGAAATTGGCCGTCGTCCAAGCGCACGGACAAGGCGGCGACGGGGCCGGCCGAGAACAAATGTTGGACCACGGCGAGGCGGTCTAGCGAGGGATCGAATTCCGCGGCGAACTTCACCTCGATCTCGTGCGGCCTGACGTACTGGGCCGGTCCGTTAGGGTTGGCGAGTTTGTTGACGTTGCCGAGGAACTCATACACAAACGGGGTGCGGGGCTTGTCGTAAATCTGCTGGGGCGGGCCGACTTGCTCGATGCGCGCGTTGCGCATGACCACCACTTGGTCGGCCAATTCCAGCGCCTCTTCCTGGTCGTGGGTGACGAACAAGGTGGTGAGGCCGATCTCATCGTGAAAGACGCGCAGCCAGCGCCGCAAATCCTTGCGCACTTGCGCATCCAGCGCGCCAAACGGCTCATCGAGCAGCAGCACCTTGGGCCTGATGGCCAGGGCCCGCGCCAGCGCCACGCGCTGGCGCTGGCCGCCGGATAATTCATCCGGGCGGCGCAAGTCGAGGCCGTCGAGCCTGACCAGGTGCAGCAACTCCTGCACGCGCTCGCGGATGGCCTTGGCCGTAGGTTTGAGATTGCGCGGCAACACGGTGAGGCCGAAGGCGATGTTTTGCGCCACGGTCATGTGCCGGAACAACGCGTAGTTCTGGAACACAAAGCCCACCTGGCGCTTGCCCGCCGGCACATTGACCACATTCTCCCCATGGAAGAGGATTTTACCCGATCCGGAGTCGGCGAATTCCAAGCCGGCGACAATGCGCAGAAGGGTGGTTTTACCGGAGCCGGAGGGACCTAACAAAGCTGTGAGCGAGCCATTGGGCACCTCCAGCGAGATGTCATCAAGCGCCTTGTAGCTGCCGAATGTCTTGTGGATGGATTGGATGGATATGGACATGGGCTGATGATGGCTTACAGGACGCTGCGGGAGTGGTCGGTGAAATGTTCGATGGCGGACTTGACGCCGAGGGTGACGAGGGCGAGGAGCGCCAGCAGGGTGGCGCAGGCGAAGGCCGCGCTGAATTGATATTCGTTGTAGAGGACTTCCACATGCAGCGGCAACGTGTTGGTTTCGCCGCGGATGTGGCCGGACACCACCGAGACGGCACCGAATTCGCCCATGGCGCGGGCATTGCACAACAGCACCCCGTAGAGCAAACCCCACTTGATGTTAGGCAAGGTCACGCGGCGGAAAATTTGCCAACCGCCGGCACCGAGGGTGATGGCGGCTTCTTCCTGATCGGACCCCTGGGACTCCATGAGCGGGATCAACTCGCGGGCGACGAAGGGAAACGTCACGAACATGGTGGCGATGATGATGCCCGGCAGCGCGAAGATGATCTTGATGTCACTGGCTAACAGCCACTGGCCAAACCAGCCGTGACTGCCGAACATCAGCACCCACACCAGGCCCGCGATCACCGGCGACACCGCAAACGGCAGGTCGATCAGCGAGACGAGCAGGGCCCGGCCCTTGAAGCGGAACTTGGTCACCGCCCATGCGGCGGCCACCCCGAAGAGCGTGTTGAGCGGCACGGAAATGGCCGCCGCGGTGAGGGTGAGGGTGACGGCGGACAGCGCGGCCTCATCGCGCAACGAGACGAAGAAGACCTCCCAGCCTTTGCGCAGGGCCTCGATGAAAACCGCCAGCAGCGGAAGCAGCAACAACCCGGCCATGATCAGGCCTGCGCCGGCTATCAGCAGCAGGCGCACGGGTTTGGATTCGGTGGTGACGTCGGGGTGGGACATGGCAATGGGAGGCGGGCGCTCAGCGGTGTCGCCAGTCGAGCCAGCGTTGCAGCAGGTTGATGGAAAACAGCAGCATGAAGGACACAATCAGCATGGCCGAGGCAATCACGGCGGCGGCCGGCACGTTGAACTGCTCCAACTGGGAGACGATGAGCAGGGGCAATATTTCCGTCTTCATGGGCAGATTGCCCGAGATGAAAATCACCGATCCGTATTCGCCGATCGCGCGCGCAAACGCCAGGGTGAAGCCGGTGATGAGCGCGGGCAGCATCATCGGCAAGACCACGCGCCGCACGGTGACCCAACGCCCCGCACCCAGCATCGCGGCGGCTTCCTCGGTGTCCTTGGTGAAATCCTCCAACACCGGTTGCAGGGTCCTGACCACAAACGGAAAGCCGACAAAGGTGAGCGCGATGAACACCCCCAACGGGCTATAGGCCGCCTTGATGCCGAATTGCGCCAGATAGGCGCCGACCCATCCGTTAGGGGCATAGATGGTGGTCAGGGTGATGCCGGCCACCGCGGTGGGCAGGGCAAACGGCAGGTCGATCATGGCATCCATCAGGCGCCGGCCGGGAAAGCGGTAGCGCACCAACACCCAGGTGACGATGGTGCCCAGCACCGAGCTGAGGGCCGCCGCCGCCGCGCTGGCGCCGAAGGTCAGCTTGGCCGCGGCCAGCACCCGCGCCGAGACTAACAGATTCCACCATTCCTGCCAGCCGAGGCCCGCGGCCTTGAGGAACAGCGCCGCGAGCGGGATGAGAATGAGCACGCTCAGATAGATGAGGGTGAAGCCAAGAGACAACCCGAAGCCGGGGATGACGCGACGTTGGTGCATGGGATGAAAATCCTAAATTCGAAATTTCAAATTTGAAACGGAAGAGGCGTCGCTGAATTATGGTTTGGAGCCATAGAGTTGGTCGAAGGTGCCGCCGTCATCGAAATGGGCTTTTTGGGCGGTGGCCCAGCCGCCGAAATGTTGGTCCACGGTGACCAGTTCCATTGCAGGCAGGGAGCAAGCCACCGCGGCGCTGCGCGGGCGGTAGAAATGTTTGGCGGCGAGTTGTTGCGCCGCATCGGTGTAGAGAAACTCCAGATAGGCCAGGGCCAGCGCCTGGGTGCCATGTTTTTGCACATTGGCGTCGACCACGGCGACGGGGGGTTCGGCCAGGATGCTGAGGGAGGGATAGACAATGGCAACCTTGCCCGGGAATTCCTTTTCGATCAGGCAGGCCTCATTTTCCCAGGATAGAAACACATCGCCGATCTCACGCTGGGCGAAGGTGGTGGTGGCGGCGCGCGCCCCGGAGTCGAGCACCGGCACGTTCCTGAGCAAGTGACTGATGTAGTCCCTGACCTTGGCGGGATCGCCGCCGAAGTGTTTCTCGGCCCAGGCCCAGGCAGCCAGGTAGTTCCAACGGGCGCCGCCGGAGGTTTTGGGATTGGGCGTGATGACCTGCACGCCCTCGCCGATCAGGTCACCCCAGTCCTTGATGCCCTTCGGGTTGCCCTTGCGAACCACAAACACAATGGTGGAAGTGTAGGGGGCGCTGTGGTGCGGCAACTTGGCGGCCCAGTCCGCAGACAACAATCCCGCCTTGGCCACGGAATCAATGTCGCCAGCCAGCGCCAACGTGACCACATCGGCCTCCAGGCCGTCGATGACGGCGCGGGCCTGTTTGCCGGATCCGGCATGGGATTGCTTGAGTTCGGGTTTTTGCCCGTGCTGGCGCTCCCATTCCGCGCTGAACGCCTTGTTGACATCGGCATAGAATTCCCGCGTCGGGTCGTAGGAAACATTGAGCAGCGTGTGACGCTTGTCCGCGGTCTTGCTGTGACAGGCGGCCAGCCCCAGCAGCGCGATGGCGGCCAGGGGGCGGGTGATGCGGGGCAGGGCTCGGATCAGGTGCAAATGCGCGTGCATGGGGCGGGGTGGGGGATTCATTTTGTTAGATACAATAATTCGGGGCATCCAGTTGGGGTGTGATGAGGCCTGTGGGCGGGGTGGGCTTGGCCAGTTGCAGAAAGCCGGCCAGGAAGCCATCGGCGGGATCCGCCTTGACCCTGCCGCCCCTGCGGCGCGGGGCGTCGTCGCCGGCCGTGGCAAAGGGCGGGACCACGCCGGAGCTGCGCATTTTGCGCATGGTCACCTCCACCACCTCGGCCAAGGTGTAACGGTCGAGAATATTGGCGATGGCATTGCGCACGTCGATCATGAGCATGCGCAGCCCGCAATGCACTTCGTCCGGACAGGAACATTTTTGATAGGCGAATTCGCTGGCGCAGCAAATCGGGGCCAGGCGCCCGTCCATCAGGCGCACGATGTCGCCGATTTTGCACTGGCTGCCTTTGGGCGTGAGCGCGTAGCCGCCGAATTTCCCGCGGTGGGTTTCGACCCACCCGGCGTCGCGCAATTCCTGCAGGATGCGCTCGACAAACTTCAAGGGCAGGCGGTTGGCCTCCGCCAGTTCCGACCCTGGCAAAGCGCTCCGACCCATTTGCGCGGCAATTCCCAGATTGATCGCTGCGCGCAAGGCGTATTCGGCTTTTTTCGACAGATGCATGGAAATTTAATGTAGATTGACGAATGCGAACAGAAAGGTATAGATTAAACCCAGGGTGTCAAGGCCTGTTTTTATTCATTTTTTCTGACTCTTGCACCGACCGCGTGCGATAGGTTTTAGGGTACGGGAATGCGCCTACGCGGTTATTCGCCGCGCACGGCCTCGCGGATGGCGTGATGCACATCGGTGGCGGATTTGACCGGATACGCCGATCCTAACAAAACCGGGCGTTCCGCCTCCGGCACCTGGTCGCGGCCGTGAGACCCGCGCACGAGGGAGGCATCGAGCGGAATGACATCGAGCAAGCCGCGGATGCCGAGTTTTTTTTGGAGGAGGAATTTGGCGATTCTGAGTTTGGGAAAGGCGAGCTGCGGGTCGAGAAACAACTCGCAAGGGTCGTAGCCCGGCTTGCGGTGAATATCGATGGTGCGGGCGTAATCGGGCGCCACGGCATCGTCGTCCCAGAAGTAATAGGTGAACCAGGCGTCAGGCGCGGCGATGGCAATGAAGTCACCGGCGCGCTCGGCGGCGATGCCGGGGCCCCAGATGGCGGCCGGGCTGCGGACCTCGGCGATGCCCGGGGTGTTTTCTAACAAATCCAGCACGGCGGGGCGCAGCGCGGGATCATTCACATAGACATGGGCGATCTGGTGGTCGGCGATGGCAAAAGCGCGGCAACCGCCGCAATCGAGCGTCTCGCGACCGAGTTCATTTTTGAGCTGAAGCCAACCCTGCTGGCGGAACAAGCGGTTGAGGTGCAACGGGCGGCTGACCGGGGAGATGCCGTATTCGGAACACACCAGCACGCGGACATGGCGGGCTTCGTAGTAACGGATGAGATCGCTGGCGACGCGGTCGATTTTCGCAAGTTCCGCGGGGATTTCCGGCGCCTGCGGACCGAACTTCTGGAGCGGGTAATCGAGGTGGGGCAGATAGACCAGGCTGAGGGTCGGCTGGTGCTTGGCCTCGATCCACCGGGCGGAGGCGGCGATCCAAGCGGACGAGGCGATGCCCGCGGCTGGACCCCAGAACGCGGGAAACGGGAACTCGCCGAGGTCGCGCTTGATTTCGTCGCGCAGCAGCATTGGCTGGGTGTGGATATCGAACACCTTGCGCCCGTCCGCCGGATAGAGCGGCCGCGGGGTGAGGGCAAAATCCACGGTGGCATACATGTTATACCACCAGAACAACTTGGCACAGGTGAAACCGGGGATTTCGCGCCGCAGGGAGTCCCAGATCTTTTCGCCGTGCACCAATGGGTTGCTTTGTTTCCAAAACCTCACTTCGGCAGACTCGCGGTCGTACCAACCATTGGCCACGATCCCATGCGCCGCGGGACCGGTGCCGGTCGCAATCGACGATTGGGCGCTGCAGGTGAGGGCCGGAAACTCGGGGGCGTGGGATTGCAGGCCGTGTTGCCCGGCAAATGCCGTGAGCCCCGGCATGTGCGGCCCAAGCAGCGAGCGGGATAGTCCCACCAGATTGATGACGGCAACTCGCATGACCCGCTCAGCATGGCATACCGGGCGAACTTAGGGAAGCAATTCGGCGGGACGGATAGGAATTCCTTCGGCGGTCCATACGTGGCGGGCTGCCAGCGGCGCGACAATCGGATGGTCCGATCGGACCATCCGATTGTCGCGGCGTTGCCTTGACCCAAGACGCCGCACTGGGCACTGTGCGGACTACCCGGGCGGCATCGCCTCCCCACCTCCGGCTACCGGATTTTCAATCTAACGGCTCGATTTCCGGGTTCCCGTCTGCTTTGCTTCCGTCCGTGTCCGCCTCCACCCTGCATGCCTGTTGTCTAGCCGCGCGTCCCAAGACGTTGCCCGCCGCCATCGTGCCGGTCTGGGTGGGTTGTGTGCTGGCATGGAAACTCACCGGCCACTGCCACCCCTGGCTCGCCGCCTGCACCCTGGGGGGAGCCCTCGCCATCCAAATCGCCACCAACTTTTTCAACGACGCCATCGATTCAAAAAAGGGCGCCGACACGGCCCGCAGGCTGGGGCCCATGCGGGTCACCGCCTCCGGGATGCTATCGGCCCGTGCGGTGTATGCCTGGGCGCTTGGGTTTTTGCTGCTGGCCGCCGGCTGCGGGGCCGTTCTCTATCAGGCCCGGGGCTGGCCGATCCTGGCCATTGGCCTGCCCTCGTTGTTTCTCGCCTATGGCTACACCGGCGGGCCCTTTCCGTTAGCCTATCGCGGCCTTGGCGAATTGTTTGTCATTCTCTTTTTCGGGTTCGTTGCCGTGGCGGGCACCGTCTTTATCCAGACCGGCACCTGGCCGCGCGAGGCGTGGCTGCTAGGTTGGCAGATCGGTTTGCTCTCCGCCGTGCTCATCTCCATCAACAACCTCCGCGACCGCGAGGAGGACGCCACCACCGGCAAACGCACCCTCGCCGTGCGCGGCGGCCACCACGCCGCGGTGGCCGTGATTTTTTTCGAGCTGGCGCTCGCCGCCTGCGCCAGTGGCGGCTGGTGGGCTGTGGGCTGGCCGGCACTGGCCGCCGCCGGGGCTCCTGTTATTATGTTAGGCTGGCGCATCCTCCACGGGGTGCGCACGCTGCCGCCCGGACCCGCCTTCAACCGCCTGCTTGCGCTCGGGGGGGTGCAGCTGTTGTTGTTTGCCGGGGTGTTCCATCTCGCCGCCGGATGGCCGGCCCGGTGAAATTTTTTTTGTGATTTCCCCTTGCGCCGGTGCCGGAATGTGAGAGGGTCAGAGCGTCGATTAACTCCACTCCAACAATGAACAAACTCTTCGCACTTCTCACCGTCGCCGCGGCCTTCACCTTGCAGTCCTGCTCCAACCAAGGACCTAACACCAACTCAGGCATGGCCACCGGCGCCCTGCTCGGTGCCGGCACGGGTGCCATCATCGGCCATCAATCCGGCCACACCGCCGAGGGCGCGCTCATCGGCGGCGCCGGCGGCGCACTCATCGGCGGCGCCTACGGCAAATCCCAGGACCAACGCCAGGGCTACTGAGCGCCGGCAGCGCCTCGTGAGTAAACAGTTAGCAGCCGTCATGGGTCTATCAGGCATGTCGGATCAGCAGGGATGTATCCGAGACGCGACTGCGGGATTCGCGTTGCGTCAGACGTGACACCTTTCTATCAGCCCAGGCAGACAACAGCACAGGTAATGCGGCAGGTTGAGCAGGGTGTATGTCACTTTTTGCCCTTGGGTGGTGCTTACCTGCATTGTTTGCAGACTCGGTGGATTGCGGTCCAGACGCAGGGCTAGTGGCAGCTTTTTGTCATGCATGAATTGGTGCAGGCTTTTCATCGCGCCTGCGGCGCCACTTTTCACCTCCACGGGGAGGATGTTGCCGCCTAACTCCAGCAGATAGTCGATTTCCCCGGCGCGACCACCCTCGCGTCGCCAATGGAAGAGTTGCCCCTCATGACTGGGGCCGCCAGCCAGTAGCCGTAGTTGTTGGGCGGCAATTTGCTCGCTCACCATTCCGCGAATGGCGGGTGCCAACTGTTCCCAGCCGGGGAAATGCCCCCCTGCCGGGGTATTCCACAGTGCATGAGCGAGGCCCACATCCAGCAGGACGGCTTTGCGGTGGCGCTCGTTTTTTTCCGCGGCCAGTGGCAGGCCATTGGCCGCAGTGTGTGGAATGAGCGTGCAGAGGCGGGCTTGTGCCAGCAATTCCAAGGCCCGCTTGGCCGCAACCAGCCCCACCCCCGCGCCCACCGCACTATACACAAACTTTTTTCCCAGCGCCGCGGTGGCGGCCAACATCACCTCATGGAGCAACCGGACATCCATGCGTTTGGCGTATTTCGCGAAGTCATCCTGATAGGTGCGTAGCAAATTCCGCTGCAGGTCCCTGGCTTCCGCCGCGCTCGCACTGCGGGCATCGGCGGCCACCACTTCCGGCATGCCACCAACCATTTGGAAGCGGTCGAACCATTGCAGGGCCTTGGCATGGACGGCGGCGGATAAGGCTTGCGGTGGCGACCAGGCCCGCAAATGTTGCAGCAGCGGTTCCTGCGCGTGGGCTTGCAAGAATTCCGGAAAGTTCATCGGCTCCACAAATGCATACCCCACCCGGCCCACAGGCATGCTATGGCTGGAATCCGCCAGCGCGAATTCCAGCAGCGACCCGGCGGCCAGGACCGGCAATTCCGGCATTTGCTCGGCAAACCAGCGCAGCTTGGCCAGCACTTCCGGTGCGGCTTGAATCTCATCCAGAAACAACAGCGACTCCGCCGGTGCCGCCTGATGGTCTGAAAGCAACGCGAGATCGCTGAAAATCCGCTGCGGATCGCCCGCTTGGAACAAGCGTGCCTGGCCTGGATCGCGCTCCAGATTCACCTCCAGCAAGGCCAGTTTGCAGGTGCGGGCCAGCTCCCGCACCAACCAGGTCTTGCCCACTTGCCGCGCTCCCCGCAATATCAACGGTTTGCGGCCGGGACTTTCCTGCCAATGGGTCAAATCATCAAGTAGATCTCGTCTCACAAGCTGGAATATGAAAAACAACGCGTTGTTTTACAAGAAAAATGATAAAAACAACGCGTTGTTTTTGGCATATTGCCCGCCTTATCCTAGCCAAGGGAGGTCTCGTGGTCCTCAAATCGCTAAAGGCACCTGCAAGCGCACTCACGACCCCGGGTGCCGCCACGGCTCGCGGTAGGGGCGGCGCAGCAACTTGCTGGCGGCCGGGTCGCCCGTGATTTGCTGCGTGTGCGGATCATAGCTGAGGGTGCGCCCGGCTTGCATGGCGAGGTTGGCCAGGATGCAAGTGGCGGTTGAAATGTGGCCTTGTTCGATATCGGCGATGGGCCGGCTGCGCTGGTCGATGGCGGCCAGAAAATCAAGCATGTGCCGACGGGTGGCGGGCGCGGCATTTAGTTCGATGTCTTTTTCTGTCAGATCCCCCGGAAACTTTTCCCTTTCGTAAACGCAGTCGAGGTGAATGGCTTTGGCACCCTTGTCGTGCGGAATGAAATCCGCACGCTGGGTGCTGGCTTTGAGCACGCCCTTGTCACCGTGAATGACCAGCGCCCAGGGATAATCCGGATCGGCAGGCTCACCCCAGGTCCGATGCTGCCACATGACGGTTAGATCTGGATATTCAAAGATCGCCGTCTGGGTGTCGCTGATGTTGGACTTGCCCTCCTTCTGCACAAAGATGCCGCCGGCGGAGCTCACCCGCAGCGGCCAGCCGAGGCCGAGCATCCAGCGCGCGGTGTCGAGCATGTGCACGCACATGTCGCCGACAATGCCGTTGCCGTATTCCATGAAGGTGCGCCACCAGCGCAGGTGTGGTAGCCCGTCGTAGGGCCGCAACGGCGCGGGGCCGGTCCACATCTCGTAATCCAAAAAGTCCGGCACGGGTGCCACCGGCGGGTTGCCGTTGGCGCGCATGTTGAAATAACAACACAGGTCCACCTGGCCGATTTTTCCTAACAATCCTGCCTCGACCACCTGTTTCCTGGCCTCGATCAAATGCGGTGTGCTCTTGCGCTGGGTGCCCACCTGGACCACGCGCTGGTGGTGGCGCGCGGCGGCCAGCATCGCCTCGCCCTCGGCGACGTCCACGCTGATAGGCTTTTGCACATAGACGTCCGCGCCGGCCTCAACGGCGGCAATCATTTGCAACGCGTGCCAATGGTCGGGCGTGCCGATGAGCACGATGTCCGGCTTCTCGGCCTTGAGCATCTCGCGATAGTCCGCGAAGAGGCGGGGTGGCTGGCCCGACTGCTGGCGCTGGTTCACGAGTTCCGCCGCGCCTTGCAGCAGGTGTTGGTCCACGTCGCACAGCGCCACGACCTCCACGGGCGCCACCTGCATGAGCCGGAACAAATCGCTCTTGCCATACCAGCCGGTGCCGATGAGACCCACCCGCCTGGGTTTGCGGTTGACCAGATCGAGGCCATAAGCCCCGAGGCTGGAGTACGCGAGCGCGGCGGAAGCGCTGTGCAGAAACCGGCGGCGGCTGATGTGGAACGGCGATGGCGGGGAAGGAGGGGTGTTCATGGAAGGCAGGGTGGGTTTGTCTCCATACGCCACAGTCGCGCGCCTGGCAAATCGGGGGCGTGATATTTACGCCCCCTCCGGCATCCGGTGCAGACCACCGCATGATAGAAACACGCACCTCAACTTCATCCTTGACGCATCTTGCCTTACACCCTCATTCTGCACGGTGCCCTCAGCCGCCACTGCCTGTTGAGCTGGAAAGAAAAACCGCCATGCACCCATCCGATCGAAAATCCCCGCCCAGATCGTGCGACCTCACGCCACTGGCCGGCACCCGCTGCGGCCTGGCGGTTGCGGACCTGCGGCAGTCATACCTCGACAACTTGTTTTGCTGCCTCGGGCGTGTGCCAATGGTCGCGACGCGCAACGACGCCTATACCGCACTGGCCCTGACCGTCCGCGACCGCGTCCTCATGCAGGGCGTGCGCACCCTCGAAACCTACGCCGAGCAGGACGCCCGGGTGGTCGCCTATCTATCCGCCGAGTTTCTGCCCGGCCCGCATCTGGCAAACAACCTCCTCAACCTCGGCATCGTCGAACCAACCCGCCAGGCCATGGCGGAACTGGGCCTGAACCTCGACGAGTTGTTAGATCAGGAGGAGGATCCCGGTCTCGGCAATGGCGGCTTGGGCCGGCTCGCGTCGTGCTACCTTGACTCCCTGGCCTCGCTTGAAGTGCCGGCCGTCGGCTATGGCATCCGCTATGAGTTCGGCATCTTCGACCAGACGATCAAGGACGGCTGGCAGGTGGAAGGCACCGACAAGTGGCTGAGCGGCGGCAACCCGTGGGAAATCGCCCGGCCCGAAATCACCTACGACGTGAAATTCGGCGGGCACACCGAGACGGGCACCGATGAGCACGGCCGCCTCCACGTGCGCTGGGTGCCGCGCACGGTGGTCAGGGGCATGGCCTATGACACCCCGATCCTGGGCTATCGCGTGGGCACCTGCAATCACCTCCGCCTGTGGAAGGCGGAAGCCGTTGAATCCTTCGACTTCGCCGCCTTCAACCATGGCGATTACTATCGGGCGGTCGAGGACAAGATGCACTCGGAGAACATCACCAAGGTGCTCTACCCTAACGACGAAGTCATCCAGGGCAAAACCCTCCGCCTCCAACAACAATTCCTCTTCGTGTCCTGCTCGCTGCAGGACATGATCCGCGTGCACCGGCTGTTGGACCGCCCACTCGTTAGATTTCATGAGAAATGGGCGGTGCAACTCAACGACACCCATCCGGCCATCGCCGTCGCCGAGCTGATGCGCCTGCTGGTGGACAAACACCGCATGGACTGGGACACGGCCTGGAATGTGACGTGCCGCACCTTCGCCTACACCAATCACACCCTGCTGCCGGAGGCGCTGGAAAAATGGCCGGTTGGATTGTTAGGCAGTCTGCTGCCGCGCCACCTGGAAATCATCTACGAAATCAACCGTCGTTTCCTCGATGAGGTCCGCGCCAGGTTTCCCGGTGACGACGCCCGGCTGGCGCGGCTCTCGCTCATTGACGAAAGCGGCGAGCGCCACGTGCGCATGGCCCACCTTGCCACCGTCGGCAGCCACCACGTCAACGGCGTGGCCCGCCTGCACTCCGCGTTGCTCCGGCAAACGGTCATGCGCGACTTCGCCGAATTGTGGCCGGAAAAATTCTGCAATGTCACCAATGGCGTCACCCCGCGCCGCTTCGTCGCGGTGAGCAACCCGCCGCTTGCCCGGCTCATCGGCGAACGCATCGGTGACGGCTGGCTGCGCGACCTCTATCAACTCCGCCGGCTCGAGCCGCTGGCGGACGATCCTGGTTTCCAACAACAATGGAGGGAAGTGAAACTCACGGCCAAGCGCGACCTGGCCGCGCTCATCGAGCAGCGCACCGGCATCACGGTGAACCCCGCATCGCTCTTTGATATCCACGCCAAGCGCCTGCATGAGTACAAGCGCCAACACCTCAACGTCCTGCACATCCTCTCCCTCTACCTGCGCCTCAAGCGCGATCCGCAAGCCGACCTGCCTGCCCGCACCTTCATCTTCGGGGGCAAGGCCGCGCCGGGATATCTCATGGCCAAGCTAATCGTCAAGCTCATCACCTCGGTGGCCGCCGTGGTCAATCACGACGCGGAGGTCCGCGACCGGCTCAAGGTGGTGTTTTTCCCGGACTTCAACGTGAAGCATGCCCAGCATATCTATCCGGGGGCTGACTTGTCCGAGCAGATTTCCACCGCCGGAATGGAAGCCTCGGGCACCGGCAACATGAAGTTCTCGCTCAATGGCGCGCTGACCATCGGCACGCTCGATGGCGCCAACGTCGAAATACGCGAGGAAGTCGGCGCGGACAACTTCTTCCTCTTCGGCTTGGACGCCACCCAGGTGCAGGACCTCAAGTCACGCGGCTATCATCCGCATGAGTTCTACCAACAGAACGCCTTCTTGCGCGAAGTGCTCGACTTCATCGCCTCCGGCGCGCTCGCCGGCGGCGATGCCAGCCTGTTCCGGCCGCTCGTGGACAATTTGTTAGGGCGCGACCCGTTTCTGGTGCTGGCCGACTATCAGGCATACATCGAGTGCCAGCGCCAAGTCAGCGTGCTATGGCTCGACCCGCAGGCGTGGACGCGCATGACCATCCTCAGCGTGGCGCGCATGGGCAAGTTCTCCTCCGACCGCTCGATCCGCGATTATTGCGACCGGGTGTGGAAGGTGGAGCCGCTGGCCGTATGCTAACACGCGGCGAGCATTTCCTCAATCATGCTGTTGACCGGCACGCCGCCGATCCGGTAGCCGGCATCCGTGGTCAGCAGGTCGAAGGAGCGGTTGACGCCGCGGCGTGACTCGATGCGGGTGATTTTGCGGCCGGCGACGATCTGGCACACCCGGAGGTCGCGTGCCCGGATGCCGGCCACGCGGTGCATGCCGCAGATGTCCACCGCGGCCCCGTCGTCAAAGGTGATGCGCAAAAACACGGTGGCGGGATTTTCCAGATAGGAATGCTTTTGTTGGATGCGCACCGGCTTGCCGGAATAGCCGGTCACCCAGTCGCCGGCCTGCAACCGTTCGATGGTCCGCGGACCCGAGGGGGTGTCCACCAAGGTATGCTCAGGGAGGCAGGAAAAAGCCAGTTTGGCTCCGGCCAGCGGCAGGGCCGCGCCGACCAAGGGACCGATCAGACTGCATCCGGCGAGGGCGGCGGCAAGCAAGGGAAGAACAATGCACAGGATGAGAGTCGTGCAGGGTTGTGGCCGGGCGGCCTGCCGGGTCATGGGGGGTGTCGTCAGATCGATGGGAAAGTTCCTTGAAGCGCTGAGATAACCTCCCTGACCGGGTTGGCAAGAGAATTCGCCGGTGAAAATTCGCCGCCGAATGTGCAACGCTACGCGCCGTTTGTCTGGGCATGTGTCTATCGGGCGCCTAACGGGCATGCAAATCCACTTGCCACTGCTTTGACTTTAATCCGAGGAACTTAACTAACATGTTGCTAACACCGCCACGCGCAGCCACGCCTCCCTCGCAACGACGCCGTTCATAACGGCCACCCACCCCCACCGGCAAACGCGACAAATTTGCTGACGATCGTCGCGGAATTTGTCGCGATCCAACAGCCTATCCAAAATTTTCCTGCTAAAGGTCTTGCCTCTGCGGTACATTTCCGGTGTGCATTCCAGCATTTTCTTCTCATGGCAGCGGCGGAGCGCGATAGCCGGGTAGAGGAGTGGCGGCGAGACGCCGCCCTCACAGCCTGCCGCGAGACGCGGCAGCCACTTGTAGTCAATAACCAACAGGTCTTTCCCGGTTGGATTCGGCTTGCCCGGCGCAGTGACGGGAGGCACGTTGCGTGCATGAATTTTTGTGCGTGCCGTCGGATGTTGAGTTGCTGTGTGCTGGCCGTGATGGCGGTCACCGGATCGGCGTGGGCCGAGGTGCCGGCGGCGGCCGGCGGCGCGCCTAACAATGCTGCCGCCAAACCGGGACATGCCACTGTCACGCTGTGGAGCAGTCCGCGTGCGAACCAGCTTGGCACCTATGCGGAAGAAGTCCCGTGGCAATTTGCAGCCCAGGAAACAAGGAGTTTTACACTTCCGATCGAGGGTATGAACCAAGGTGCGGGCTATTTCGCCGAGCGGGTGCGGTGTCTGCTGACCGCACCCAAGGACGGGTATTATTTGATTTCCTTTGAAGCGAGTGGCATCCAGCAGATTTTGTTGTCGGACGATGCCACGCCGGAACGGGTGCGGACGTTATGGACCGAATGTTTTCCATGGCTTGATTACCCCACAGGATTCAACCAAACCCGCCTGCGGACGGAGGGTCCCTGGCGGTATTTCAAGCAAGGTGAAGCGCGCTATTTGGAGATCCGCCATATCCACATCATGGGCCCGACCCTGCTGCAACTCGTCTGGACGCTGCCGGATGGCACACGGCAGAAGATCCCAGCCACCTGCATCACGAATTACCTGCCACCCACAAATGATGTGACGCCCGGCAATGGCACCCAACCGGACGGCAGCTACGGCGAGGTGCTCAAGGCGGTGACCGGCACTCCGGTGAAAATTGACCTCAAGCGCGCGAAGGCGCTGAGCCGCGGCTGGGCCATGTATGATGGAATGAGCACGACCTGCACCTCTGATAGGATCGACCCCAAGCCGGATGTGACCCAACCCGCGCTGACGTGCACCTTCGGTGGCGACATTGATTTCCCGTTTGTCACCCAAGCGGCGGGCTATGCGGTCCTCTCCACGCAGCTCCAACTGTGCGCCGCGCTGTGCGAGTATGTCCATATCGTCTGCGAACGCGAGATTGACGGCGTGCGGTTTGATAGGGAAACCCTCAAGGCGCCCAGTAGCGCGGCCCCCACCTTCCGCTGCGTCACGCCGTGGCTGGCCGCCGGCCAACACACATTGCGGCTGCATTTCACGCCAGCCTATTTTGGGGGCACCTGCCGTTTGTTTGCCCTTGCCGTGCAGGAGGTGCCAAGCGGCGCGGCGAGCGACGCGCTGCGCGCCTGCCTCACCACCCGCAATGAGTTTCTAACAGCACGCGGCGACGGGGCGTTTCTAACATCCCCGGCCTGTGTGGAAGTCGCCTCGCGGACCACCGCCACGCCGACGCTGGCGGCCGGCGGCAAAGAGCTTGTCCTGCAGCCGGCGACTTCCAACACCTGGTGGGCGGACGTGCCATTGCCCGAGAGCGGGGCCGATCTGGCCTTGGTATCCCGCTCCACAGCGGATGCCACGGAGGCGCGCGCCACGGCCCGCTGGGCGGAGACGCGGGTAAGCGACCATCCCGAAGTGTATCTGCGGGCGGGTGATGCCCTGCGCGTGACGGCATGCACCGCGGATGCCGGAGCGGAGCAAAAGGGCGCGGCGATGATTGTTTTTCAAGGCAAGGATATCGAGACCCCACCCGGCAAACCCTATATCTGCCGCTTCACTCAGGCCGGCGACGAGACCGTGTTAGCCCGCGAGGTCAGGGCCAACGGCCAACCGGTCATAAGCCGCATGCTTGTGCATGTGTTGCCGCGGACGCGCACGGTGGTGGAGTCGGAATGGACGCGGACGGATCGCTTCAGCCTGTTGAAGGAGTTTCCGGCCGGTGCCTGGCCGGATGGTGGAGAGGCTGTGGCCTTCCGGGCCACCCCTGCCGACGCCGGCCGCAAGGCCAGTGAATGGAAGGTGCTGCCGCGCATGGCGGGCACATGGCCGGCGGTATGGCGGGCCGGCGCCACCGGTCCGGTGCTCGGCATGCTGCGGGTGCGGGCGATGGAGGTCTCCGGTAATAACAGGCATCATTACCTTGAGGACGACCCCGATTTCAAATCGTTGATCTGCGATTATTGCTTCGTCACGGGGCTGCCTCCCGGTTGGAAAATCAGTGCCACCCTTGTCGGACCCAAACGGATGTGGCATTTCCTGCGCGGCAACCCCTCCCACCCGGCACAGCAACTCGTCAATCCTTGGCGGGAAGGCGCCGTGGCAGTGGGCCAGTTTTGGTTGCGCAGCGACAATCCGAAACCTTCCGCCGGCTACGATACGGAATATGAATTGATCCCGCCGGAGTCGCCGGAGTGAAATCCAGCTACGCCACGAAGCGGCTCAGTGCACCGGGTCGTCCGCGTCCCGTTCGGGTGGCGCCACCAGTTTTTGCGTATCAACCAAGTGGCGGTATCCCTGCTTGTCCACCCGCCAGTTGGTGATCGTGTGTTCGGTTATCCGCAAGGTCCCATCCGGTTCGCGGACCTCATTTTTGGTGATCTGTCGATATCCCGGCCCCTCTTTCCAGAACACCCGTTGCAAGGTGCCCTGCGATGTTAGATTCTCCGGGCTGGGCTTGTCGCCCCCGTAATTGTGGCTCGCCACCTGAACCCGCCCCTTGGTTTCCTGGAACTCAAGGACAAAGATCAAGGTTCCCTTCTTTTCACCCAACACCTTGATTTCGAACGTCCGGATGCCCTTTGCGGGATCGGGCGCCTGTTCCCGCAACTCGGACCGCGAAGCACACACCGCTCCGGGCAAGACCTTCATCCAACCCTCCGGGGTTGTTTCGCAATCGTAGGCCAAATATCGCTCCGAGGCAATCAGGTCCTTGTCCTGACTGATGAAAAAACAATTCTTCATGGTTACCACCTGTTGGATTCCGCCGTCCGGTCCCCGCAACACCCGCATGCCCTCCGCCTCTTTGGGCAGAAACAGCCCCGCCACCGAGAACTTCGCCTGCTGGGTGAATTTGAATTGAAATGAGGCGTTGCTGTGGTGGTTTCCATCCTTGCGACAGCGGTAGGTGAAAAAGCCCGGCTCTTCATGAAAGGAAACCGTGCATACGGACATCAGCCGCGGCGGCATGCCCGCGGCCAGGCGCTGCATTTCCCCCGCATCGAAAGGCTTGCTGGTATCATCGACGCATGAGGGTTCTATCACAAATCTGGCAGGCGGCTCCGCCGCTCCGGCAGGGGAGGCAACGATGAGGACACTCAGGGCAAGTCCGGTTAGGGCGCGTTTCACACCACAGCCATGACCCACCCGCAGCCCGCCGACAAGCCTGAAATATTTCTGAAATCGTTCACTGCCCACCTAGGCCATGGTGGTGTTGCGCACGGGACAAACTCCATCATTCCCAATCTAATGCACCAACAACCTTAATCCTTGAAAGGACATGAACTTGGTGAATTCAGGCTGCTGAAGCCATTGGTTGCCTATGATCACACAGATAACCTTAGGCGATTTTGGGGATGCCGCAGCTTATGAGAAAGCAATACCCCGTCCATGCCCCATGGGATCGCGACATTCGGATGGTCCGATCGGACCATCCGAATGTCGCGATGTTAGATTGAATCCGGCGACTGAAAGTTTATGGGACGGGCACTGCCATGAGTTGACGCGCATTGGCAGAGGGAGAATGGACGACTCAACCGCGTTGTGATATGAATACCTGTGATAAATCCCTCGTGCCAAAATCAGCCACGTTCCGCCACCCACCGCGGTGCGGGTTCTGGTGTTCCTAACTTGATTGTCCCGCCCGCGTCTAGCGGGTTGCGGCTAGATTCGGCTTGCCCGGCGGTGTGGCGGCCGCCACACTGTCTGCATGAATTTTTGTGGGTGCCGTCGGATGTTGGGTCGCTGTGCATTGGCCGTGATGGCGGCCAGCGGCGCGGCGGCCGGCAGTGAACCTAACAATCCAGCGGCGCGGCAGGGGCATGCCACGGTGGATGTGTGGAGCGACCTGCAGACGGCCAAGACAGGCGCGTATGCGGATGAGGTGCCGTGGCAATATTCCGCCCGGGAAGCCACGCGCTTCACCCTCCCGATCGAAGCCATGAACCGGGGTGAGGGCTATTTCGCCGCGCGGGTGCGGTGCCTGCTGACAGCCCCCAAGGACGGGTATTATTTGCTTTCGTTTGAAGCGGGCGGGATCCAGCAGATCTTGTTGTCGGATGATGCCACGCCGGAACGGGTGCGGACGTTGTGGGCCGAATGCAACCCATGGCTTGAATACCCGACCGGATTCAACGACACCCGCTTGCGGACGGAAGGCCCCTGGCGGTATTTCAAGCAAGGTGAAGCGCGCTATCTGGAGATCCGCCACATGCACATCATGGGCCCGACCCTGCTGCATCTGGTCTGGACCCTGCCGGATGGCACACGGCAGAATATTCCCGCCGCTTGCATCACGAACTACCTGCCACCGGAAAATGAGGTGATGCCCGGCAATGGCACCCAGTCGGATGGAAACTATGGCGAGGTGCTCAAGGCGGTAACCGGCACTCCGGTGAGGATTGACCTACAGCGTGCGAAGGCGCTGAGCAGCGGCTGGGTCATGCTTGATGAAATGTATTCCCTTTGCAGCGCTGACACGATAGACCCCAAGTCGAATGCCACCCAAGCCACGCCGACCTGCACCTTCGGTGGCGACATTGAATTCCCGTTTGTCACCCAAGCGGCGGGATATGTGGTCCTCTCCACGCAGATCCAACTCTGCTACGGTCGTGGCGACTATGTCCATGCGGTCTGCGAACGCGAGATCGACGGCGTGCGGTTTGATAGGGAAACCCTCAAGGCACGCACTGGAACGGCTCCGACTTTCCGCTGCGTCACACCGTGGCTGGTCGCCGGCCAGCACACGCTGCGCCTGCATTTCACGCAAGACCATTTTGGCGGCTCCTGCCGCCTGTGTTCCATTGCGGTGCAGGAGGTGCCAAGCGGCACGGCGAGCGACGCGCTGCGCGCCTGCCTCGCCACCCGCAATGCGTTTCTAACAGCACGCGGCGACGGGGCTTTTCTAACATCACCGGCCTGCGTGGAAGTCGCCTCGCGAACCACCGCCACGCCGACGCTGGCGGCCGACGGCAAGGACTATGCCGTGCAGCCGGCGACTTCCAACACCTGGTGGGCGGATGTGCCATTACCCGCGAGCGGGGCCGGCCTCGCCTTGGTATCCCGCTCAACGGCGGATGCCACGGAGGCGCGTGCCACGGCCCGCTGGGCGGAGACGCGGGTGAGCGAGCATCCCGAAGTTTATTTGCGGGTGGGTGATGCCCTGCGCGTGACGGCATGCACCGCGGATGCGGGGACTGAGGAAAAGGGCGAGGCGACGATTGTTTTCCAGGGCGAGGAGATCGAGACACCCCTTGGCAAGCCTCACATTTGCCGCTTCTCACAGGCTGGTGACGAGACCGTGTTAGCCCGCGAGGTCCGGGCCAGTGGCCAACCGGTCATTAGCCGCATGCTCGTGCATGTGTTGCCGCGGATGCAGCAGGTGGTGGAGTCGGAATGGACGCGTACGGACCGCTTCAGCCTGTGGAAGGAGTTTCCGGCCGGGGCCTGGCCGGATGGCGGGGAGACCGTGGCCTTCCGGGCCACCCCTGCCGACTCAGGCCGCAAGGCCAGTGAATGGAAGGTGCTGCCGCGCATGGCGGGCACTTGGCCGACGGTGTGGCGGGCCGGTGCCACCGGTCCGGTACTCGGCATGGCGCGGGTGCGGTCATTGGAAGTCGCCGATGCCATTGAATATCATTTCGATGACGATAGCAACAACGTCGAGCATTTCAAATCGTTGATCTGCTACTATTTCCATGTCACTGGGCTGCCTCCCGGTTGGAAAACCAGCTTCACTCTAACCGATCCCAACGGGACGTGGCATTTCCTGCACGGCGGCCCGCCGCACCAGGCACGCAAAATCGTCTATCCATGGCGCGAAGGTGCCGTGGCGGTGGGCGAGTTTTGGATGCACAGCGATCATCCATCACATGGGCTCAGCGGGGAGTTTGAGTTGATCCCACCGGAGTGAATTCCCGTTGTGGCATGACGCGGCTCAGTGCACGGAGTCGTCCGCGTCCTGTGCGGGTGGGGCCTCCAGTTCCCGCGTGTCAACCAAGTGGCGGCGGCCCTCCTTGTCCACCCGCCAACTGGTGATCGTGTGTTGGGTTATCAGCCAGGTTTCATCCGGCCTGAGGACTTCTCTTTTGGCGATCTGACGGTATCCCGGCCCCTCATTCCAGAACACCCGTTGCAAGGAGCCCCGCGAGGTGAGATTCTCCGGCCCGGGCTTTTCGCCTTTGTAATTGTGGCTCGTCACCTGAACCCGCCCCTTGGTTTCCTGGAACTCCATGACATAGATCGCAGTTCCCTTCTGTTCACCCAGCACCTTGATTTCGAACGTCCGGATACCCTTTGCGGGATCGGGCGTCCATTCCCTCACCTCGCAACGCGAAAGACACACCGCTCCGGGCAAAACCCGCATCCGGCCCTCCGCCGTGGTCTCGCAATCCGACACAAAATACCGCTCCGTGACAACCCTGTCCTTGTCCTGACTGGTGAAATAACAATCCTTCATGGTTGCCACCTGTTGGATTCCACCATCCGCGCCCCGCAGCACCCGCATTCCCAGCGCTTCTCTTGGCAGCAGCAAACCCGCCACCGAAAACTTCGCATGCTGGGTGATTTTGAATTGAATCGAGGCAATGTTGTGGTGAGTTAATTGTCCCTCGCAACTGCCACAGCGGAAGGAGAAGAAGCCCGGATCATTAGTTGAGGAAAGCGGGAATACCGACATGATCTGTGGCGGGATGCCCGCGGCCAGGCGCTGCATTTCCTCCGCATTGAGCGGCTTGTGGGACTCGTCGGTGCACGATGGCTCTATCACAAACCCGCCAGACGGCTCCGCCGCTCCGGCAGGGGAGGCAACGATGAGGACACACAGGGCAAGTCCGGTTAGGGCGCGTTTCACACCACAGCCATGACCCACCCGCAGCCCGCCGACAAGCCTGAAATCTTCCGCTGAAATCTCCTACCGGCTCACCTCTGCTTGAAGGCGAGGTATTCGCGCAGGCACTGCGCTGGAGTCACGGTCATTGGCTTGTCATCCTTGTCGCGGTGTTGGGTGCGGGGCTTGCAACCCAGCCTCACGGTGACGTCACTTTGTTTGCCCGCATGTTCCAAGTGGAGCGTGACTTGGTCGCCCGGGCGCTTTGTAACCAAGTGCGTCGCCAATTGTTTGGCGGCGTTGGCGTCGGTGAACTGGATCGCGTCAATGCCGCGGAGAAAATCGCCGGTCTCGATGTTGACAATGGCTGCGGGACTCTTGGCCATCACCTTGGTGATTTTGAGATGTGAATTGAGATTGCCGTCATCATCGAAATTCGGCGCCGCTTCGACGGCCACGCCGAGGAAGCACTCGGGACTCCACAGGGTGGTGGCAAAATCCATCAGCACCGCCCGCGCCCGCATGCGGATTTCCGGATCGGAATGGGTCTGATAGGTTTCGAAGCAGAGGGTCTCCACGGCATTGGGGGGATCGGCCGGTGCCTCGTGCAGCAGTTGGTGCAGCTTGTCCTCCGCGCATTGGCGGATGGGAAAGCGCTCGTCACCGAGCAGCGGGATCAATTCGGAAGGTGTCTTGCCAGAGCAAAGGGCCTCCGCTTGCATCCGGGAGGTTTCACTGTGGGAGCCCGGGGCCGGCGTGGTTGGCGCCACCGCCGCGGCACAGGGGCACGTCGGCATCCAGCCCAGCACGACCAGGCGGAGCACCCTCACCGCATTGACGACAACGTGTCGGGACATGACCTTGTCTAATCGAACGGCACGGGACATCAAGTCACAATCCTGCCCAATGAACCGTTCGTTACATGCCGCTGTCGTCCATGGCAATCTGGTTCAACACCTTGATGGCCGCCTGATAGGCCCGCACCAGCGCGTAAAACTCATTGCGAATGGGCACTTTCCCGGAGTAGGCCTCCGGCCGGCCCTTGGACGCGCGGGCCAGGGTGCGGATGGTGGTGACCATTTCGCGGACCTGGACATGGATATCGCGGTCGCGCATTTCCACGTAGCGGCCCAAGCGGTCGACTTCCTTGATGCAAGTTTCAAAGGTGCTGTTGAGGGCTTTGGTATTGATGTTAGGCACATTGTAGCCGTCGATCTGATATTGCGGGATCCACGCCATCGGCTGGATGGCCTTGCGCAATTCACAGGCCAACAGACCGCGCGGCAATTGGGCGGGGCGCTTGCCTTCCGCTTGCAGGGCGAGCAAGCGGGCGGACGCGTGAAACGATGTGCCCTTGGCGACTTCCGCGAGGCGTTGGCGGATGAACGGGTTGACGATATATTGCGCGACGGGTTGGGAGCCGAGCTTGGAGCGGATTTCCATGAATTTGGCCGAGACTTGAGCCAGCTCGGGAGTGGATTCCTTGGCGGAGCGTTCGATGAGCTCCTTGAGGTTGGAGGCACACAGGACTTCGTATTTGAAGAAAAAGTCGGGATCCTCGAAAACCAGCACCGAAGGCAGGTAGCGTTCCGCCTGCACCGGCAACACCAAGCGCCCACCCGGACCGGCGGACAGCGCGCGCAGTTTTTCCCAAAACCGCGCCGGCAGCACGAAGGTGCCGTCCGCTTGAATTTCGCCGATGATCGTGGCGTCCGGTTCGCAACCGGTGATGGCGGCGTTCATGAGGACCGCTGCCACCCCGGAAATGGCGCTGCGGTTGCGTGCCGCAAGGTAGTCCGCATCGTCGCCACACAGCAAGCCCACATTGACCCCGGCCGGCACTTTGCCGTGGTGTTTGGTCAGCGCCTTGACGAGGGTGTCGCTGGTGAATTTAAACGAATTGGCATCCGTATACGCCGAGAGTCCGGAAAACGCCATCGTGCACGTGAGCGGTTCCGACTTCGCCGCCCATTCCTTCATCTTCGCCTGCATGCGAACCGGCACCGAGCGCAGCACCGTCGTCTTGGTAGCCTTGTCAAAGGTCCACAACGGGGTGCTGACCCCGGCCGTCGCCAATTGGATCGGGCCTTCCGGCGCGGGCTTTTTCACTGGCGGCACTGGCAGCACGGGCGGAGTGTTCTCCGGCGAAGGATTTTTCACCACGGGCTCGGTTTTTCCGGCTTTCTCGAAGGCGCTGAGCGGGTCCACCCAACCCGTCCACGCGCCTTGCTCGCCGGCTTTGCGCAGGGAGCCTGCCCGCGGGTGTTGGGGGTCGGCCAACATCAGGATATCGCCCAGACAGGCGGCCAGCACATGGCCGTCATTGCCCGCAGCATCCGTCTCCAGCCACCCGCGAATCTGCCAAACCTCCGCAGTCGCGGCGGCCAATTGGTTGGCATCGCCCCAGGCCTTTTGAATACCGTTCTGAAATTTATCCAAGATCCGGATCGCCTCGGAATGACCCGGCTGCAGGGCGAGCGCCAGCGCGAGCATTTGGGCGACCAACCGGCGTTTTACCGCCTCGTCGCCACCCTGGCCATTGGCGAGCACCGCGAGTTGATCGGCAAGGTCCGTCATGGTATCCGCATCCAGTGGCAAGCGGTCCCGCCGAAACACCACCGGCCCCTCCGCCGGGGCCACGAACGGACCTGCCGACGCGGGCGGTTCCGCCAGCACGGGTGACCCTGCCAGCAATGCCAGCCAAGTTCCCAGCAGGATTGGAAGTCTCAACCATTTCATTGATAGGTGGAATCTGAAATCCTCTGCCGGGAAGTCAAGCCGGGATTGCGGATTGGCCCGGCTTGTCGCATGCTGCGGCATGCCCAGCGCGCCACCCCAGCTCGAAACCCGTGAAGAAGTGATGTTTTTCGATACCGATTGCGGTGGAGTAGTCCACAACCTCGCCTATCTGCGCATGATCGAAACCTGCCGCACCCGTCTCGCCGCCCTCATGGGCATGGACCTCAGGACCATGTCGCAAACCCGCGAATACCCGGTGGTCATCCGCACCGAGGTCGATTACAAACGCCCCGCCCAGCTCGGCGATTGGTTGATCATCCGCGGCCGGCTCGACGCCGTTAGCCGCGCCCGCTTCTGGTGCGCCTTTGAAATGCTCCGCGAAGCCGATGGCCAGATCCTGGTCACCGCCCGCCAGGCGCTCGCCCTCATCCAAATGCCGGAAGTCAAACCGTTGCGCCTGCCACCCGCATGGACCCAACGCTGGACATTCAACCCCACCTCTTGACGGCCCAGCAGAAGCTGTCGAAGAAGCTTGCCAGCCATCGGGGATTGTCGCAGGGTGGTTTTGTGAAACATTGGTTGCTCGGGATCGGAAAGTTGACGCTGCCTTGGCTGATGGCGCTGGGCGTCCTGGCCGGAGAGGTCCCACCGCCTGCAGCAACTCCAACCCCGGTCAAGGTGGTGGTCATTCCCCTCCGCGAGCAGATCGCCAAGCCGGCGCTGTATATTTTGCGGCGCGGCCTCAAGGAAGCGATCAGCCAGGGGGCCGCCACGGTCGTGTTGGACATGAAAACCCCCGGCGGCGCGCTGGATGTGACCTTTGAGATGTTGGAAGCCCTGGCCAAATTTCCAGGCAAAACGGTGACTTACGTCAACAGTGAGGCCATGTCCGCAGGCGCGCTCATTGCCGCAGGCACCCATGAGATATATTTCGCCCCGGCGGCGGTGATCGGGGCCGCCGCGCCGGTCAATGACACCGGTGAGGACATCGACAAGACCATGAAGGCCAAGCTCGTGAGCTACCTGAAAGCCCGCGTCCGCGCCATGTCCGAAGGCAAGGGCCACCGTGCCGAGGTGGTCTCCGCCATGATCGATGTCGATTATGAATTCAAAATCGGCGACGAACTCATCAAGCCCAAGGGCGAGTTGCTCTCCCTCACCGCGCAGGAGGCGATGAAACTTTATGATGAGCCGCCCCGGCCATTGTTGGGGGCGGGCGTCGCGGAGAACGTGAGTTCATTGTTAGATAAATTGCACGGCCCCGGCAACTACTCGGTGACCGTGCTGGAACTCTCGTGGTCGGAAACCGTGGCACAATATCTAACAGGAATCGCGCCGCTGCTGATGGCGTTGGGGATGTTATGCCTGTTCATCGAGTTCAAGACACCGGGCTTCGGGATTTTCGGCATCACCGGCGGCGTCCTGTTGGGCCTGGTGTTCTTCGGCCAGTTCGCCGCCGGTCTCTCGGGCCATGAGCCGGCCATCTTCTTTTTGTTAGGAATGGTGCTGCTGGTCGTCGAGTTGTTCTTTTTCCCGGGCACCGTGGTGCTGGCGGTGGCCGGGCTGATGCTGATGCTTGGCTCGCTGGTGTGGGCGATGGCCGACCTGTGGCCGAAGGAGCCGCTGTCATTTTCAAGTGACGTTTTCCTGCAGCCGTTGCTGAACGTGCTGGTGGGGGTGGGGCTGGCGGTGCTGGCCTTCCTCGCGTTGCTGAGGTTTCTGCCCAAGGGCGGACCCTGGGGCCGGTTGGTGCTGGAATCCGCCGTGGGGGGCGAGCCGGCCAGCGTGCATGCCTTGCCCGGGCGCGGCACGCCGGATCTAACAATCGAGGCGCTGCTCGGCCAAACCGGGGTGGCGGCCACGGCGTTGTTTCCCAGCGGGCAAGTCGAGATTGGCGGGCGGCGTTATGAAGCGCGCATGGCCATGGGCTTTGCGGAGGTCGGCTCCCGGGTGGTGGTCACCGGCCGCTCGGAATTCAGTTTGATCGTGGAACCTGCCCCATCATGACCCTCATCGTTCTCTTGTATGCGTTGGGAATCCTCCTGCTGGTCACCGAGGTGCTGGTGCCCGGCGGCGTGATCGGCACGGTGGGCGGCATTCTCATGTTCATCGGCTGTGTCATCGCCTTTGTCCAATATGGCACCGGTGGCGGCATGCTGGCCCTGCTGGCCGGCCTCGTGTTGGTGACCGTGGCGTTTTACATCGAGTTCCGCGTGCTGCCGCAGACCCGGCTCGGGCGGCGGGCTTTTCTAACAAAAGAGATGACCGGGGTCAGCGCGGCCTTCGGCGATGAGGCGCGGAATTTGATTGGCAAATCCGCGGAAGCGCTCACCCTGCTTTCACCTAGTGGCTACGTCCGGATTGACGGGCGGCGCTACGAGGCATTTTGTCAATCGGGCCAGGCCCCGCTTGGATCGGTGCTCGAAGTCATCGGTGCTGATAGTTTCCGCCTGATTGTCATTCAACCCCCAGCCAAGTCATGAATCCATCCTACATCATCATCATCGTCGTTGCCATTCTCGGTTTCATCCTCTTTGGCATCATCATTTCCTTCTTCAACGTTTGGTTGCGGGCCTGGCTGGCGGGCGCCTACGTCGGCTTCACCGATCTGGTGGCCATGCGCTTGCGGCAGGTCCCCTATGGCGCGGTGGTCAACGCCCGCATCACCGCCAAGAAAGCCGGCATCGAAATCCCTATCAACGACATCGAGGCCCACTATCTGGCAGGAGGCAACGTGATCCCCACCATCCAGGCGCTCATTGCCGCGCAAAAGGCCGGCATCACCCTGGATTGGAACCGCGCCTGCGCCATCGACTTGGCCACCAAGGGGTCCGGCAAGAGCGTCGTGGAGGCGGTGCGCACATCGGTGGATCCCAAAGTCATCGACTGCCCGAATCCCGCGTCGGGGCGCACCACCATTGATGGCGTGGCCAAGGATGGCATCCAGGTCAAAGTGCGCGCCCGCGTCACCGTGCGCACCAACC
>CAIKDP010000373.1 GCA_903826205.1 Akkermansiaceae bacterium | reverse complement strand
TCTCCTCTTCGGCCTTGCGGCGCGCCATGACTTCGGACGCCTGTTCGGGCCGCAGTTTCATGTGGTAATCGGCGGATTTCGCGAGTCGATCGAGACCGAAGAGCAGGCCGCCGAAGCGGTCGTCGGTGCTGAGTTCATACTCGCCGTCCATGTAGATCGAATCGAAGGGGCAGACTTCCGAGCAAATGCCGCAATTCATGCAGACGGACAGATCGATATCGAAAACCTTCGGCCGTTTGAGCGACTTGCCGTTTTCATCGCGGTCCAACACGATGTAGATGCATTGCGGCGGACATTCCTTCTCGCAAATCGAACACGCCGTGCAGCGCAGGCCTGCCATCGCGTCGTCCCCATCGTAAACCAGAAACGGGAAGTTGCGGAAATTCGGGCTGATCGGCGCGCGTTCCTCGGGATACTGCACGGTGGTCATGCGATCCTTGCGGTAATAGCTTTGCAGCATGTTCATGCCGGTCACGACCAGGCCTTTGAACAAGCCGATGCCGGGCACGGACCAGCGCGCCGTGGGCGGCGGGCTGGAAGCGCGGGGAGGAGTGGCGGGAGATTCCATGAATGGCTTATCTATCAACTTCGCCGAGGACGATATCGACGCTGCCGAGGATGATGACGACGTCCGCGAGGTCGAGGCCAAGGCACATGTCCTCGAGCAATGTTAGATTGATGAAACTGGGCGGGCGGATGCGGTAGCGGAAGGGATTGGCCGAGCCGTCGCTGATGAGGTGGAAGCCGAGTTCGCCCTTGGGGCCCTCGATGCGGGCGTAGGCCTCGCCCACCGGCGGCTTGAAGTTGCGGATCTTCGCCTTCGGGTTGATGTAGGGGCCCTCCGGCAGTTGGTCGAGCGCCTGGCGGAGGATGGCGAGCGACTCGCGCAATTCCAGGAAGCGGATCATCAGGCGGTCGAGGCAATCGCCCTTTTCGCCGAGGGGGATGCGGAAGGAGAAGCGGTCGTAGATGCCGTAGGGATCGGCCTTGCGGATGTCATAGTTGACGCCCGCGGCGCGCAACATCGGACCGGTGATGCCGCCATTGATGAGCGCTTCCTTGGAGAGCGCGCCGACGTTGCGGGTTCTGGCAAGCAGGATCTCGTTGCCGGCGGTTAGATTCTCCAATTCATCGAGGAAGCGGGGGAACTCATCCACCAGGGCGCTGGCCCGGGCTGCCCAACCGTCAGGCAAATCGTTGCGGCAGCCGCCGAAGCGCATGAAATTGGACATCATCCGCGCTCCCGTTAGATCCTCGAACAGGTCGAGGATTTTCTCACGTTCGCGGAAGGCATACATCAGCGCGGACCCCCAGGCGCCCATGTCGCCGAGGAAGAACCCGACAAAAGCGGTGTGATTGATGAGGCGGGTCAGCTCGGCGGTGATGACGCGGATGTATTCGGCGCGTTCCGGCACCTCGATGCCGGCGAGCTTTTCCACGGCTTGGGCAAGGGCCCAATTGTTGGTGAGCGGGCAGATATAGTCGAGCCGGTCGGTGAACGGCATCGATGAGAGATAGGTGATGCCCTCGGCGATTTTCTCGTGGTTGCGGTGGAGGTAACCGAAGACGGGCTTGAGGCTGACGACGGTTTCGCCATCGAGCACCACATTCATGCGGAACACCCCGTGGGTGGACGGATGTTGCGGGCCCAACGAAACGCGCAACAATTGGTCCGCGTCCAACCCCGGCGCAGAGGCGGGGTTAACGGCGGGCGGCATCAACGGGCTGGAAAGCATTCTGGTAAATTCAGTTAGAAACCACGGATTGCACGGATTTTACGGATTAATCAACACAGTCCTGGTGATTTGTTGTCAGAGGCTGGGGCAGGATAATGCAGTTTGGCTTTTTCCAACACGGCATCGTGGGGCGTCGGTTCGTATTGGTAATCGTCCGGGGCCACGTAATCCTTGCGCATCGGATGGTCCTCAAATTCATCCCACATCAAAATCCGCCGCAAATCCGGATGCCCGGTGAAAACCACCCCGAACAAATCGTAAATCTCACGCTCCTGGAACTCCGCACTGCGATAGACGGGAACCACCGAGGGGATTTGCACCCCCGTGGCGCGGTCGGCGGTGCGGGCGCGCAGCACCAGCGGGCCGACACGGCGGGTGGTCGCGTAAAGGTGATAGACGACTTCGAGAAACCCGCAGGCAGCGGCGGGAGTTTCCTCCAGCGGCACGGCGACGGCGTCGGCTTTGGCGGGGTCCGGCCAGTCCACACCGGTGACATTGGTGAGCAGATCAAAGTCAAGGTCGGGGGTATCGCGCAGGAATTGGCAGACGGCGACGAGGTGTTCGGGCGCGACGAGCAGGGAATGTTGGCCGGAAGGTCCGGGGTTGCGGCGCTGGGCGACTGCGGCGGCGGGCAGGGCCGCGTGCAGGCGGCTGAGGATGGCGTCGGTTTCAGGCATCATGATTCGCTGGCTTCGCGGGTGATGAGCGGCGGATTCCAAACGGCCGGGTTGAAGGTGGGTTCAAGGTCGTGCGCGCCGAATTCCGGCACCGGGAGGTCGCCGGGGCCGTTCGGATCGGCGTGGCGGGCGCGGGTCTTGCCCAAAAGTTTTTCCTTGGCGATTTTTTCGCGCAGGGTGATCAAGGCGTGCAGCAAGGCTTCCGGTCGTGGCGGGCATCCGGGAATGGAGACGTCCACCGGGATGAAGCGATCAACGCCTTTGAGCACGTTGTAGCCGTCCTTGAAGGGGCCGCCGGAAATCGCACAGGCGCCCATGGCGATGACGTATTTCGGTTCGGCCATTTGGTTGTAGAGGCGGACGACTTGGGGGGCCATTTTTTTGGTCACCGTGCCGGCCACGATCATGAGGTCCGCCTGCCGCGGCGAGGGCCGGAACACCTCCGCGCCAAAGCGTGCCATGTCGTATTTCGCCATGGTGGCGGCAATCATTTCGATGGCGCAACAGGCGAGGCCGAATTGCAGCGGCCACAGCGAGCTGGCGCGACCCCAATTGATCAAGCTCTCAAAGGAAGTGACATGCACTCCCTGCGCTTTGAGGTCTTCCGCCAGTATTGGATCAATAGCCATGCGTCTTGAGTCGGTTCTCCGGTGCGTCTTCACTGCCATCCTCCGTTGTGCCACACCCCACTTGCGCCGAGCCGCAGCAGCAACAAAATCATAGCCGCCACCCACGGCCCGCTGAAGTGACCGAAAATGCCGCGCGCGAAGGAAGCAACCAGACCCCTGCCGCGTCAAGCAACAAAAACCAATAATTAGTGCTACGGCTGCGGATGAATCCGCGTGATCTTGGACCCCTGCAGGCTCAGCCCCCCCATCAGGCCGCGCGGGTCGAAGAAGAAAGCGTAGGTGCCGCGATCCACGGTGGTGGTGGTGAGGGAGGTGGCCATGCCTTTATCGACGATGACCAGACTTGGGGAGCTGCCGACTTCCCAACCCCCGCTGCGGTTGAGGTTGCGGTAGGCTTCGTCATCCATCAGGAACAGGGCGTAGCCGAATTGCTGGATCCCGGCTTGCAACCCGTATGAGGCGGCCGCGGTCTGGTAATAGCCGCTGATGACCCCGGTGTCCCGGATCATCGCGCCATTGCCGCCTTGGGCGCCGATCAGGAAGCCACCCTTGACGATGGATGGAAACACCAGCACACCCTTGGCCTTCTTGCCGAGCGCGCGCGCCCCGGGGTTCTGGGCAAAAAGCGAGCTGAGCGCCGCACGTGAATCGTCGGCAATTTGCGCGGCGTTGGCGTTGGCGGCGTTGGCCTGGGTCAGCGGGTCGTTCGCACAACCGGGCACGAAGGCAAAGGTGGCGGCGACGATGGCAAGGGCGGGGACTCTCATAACTCCGGTGGTATCGGCGGTTATTGCTTGGCATGCAAGCCTGTTTTTCGGCCTGGCGCGGCTGGAAGGTTATTCACAGCGCCGGCGAATTCGTTAGAATGCGGGGCCGGGCCGCGGCCCGGGGCGGGTTGTCAGTGCCAACCCGCGTTGCCACCTGCGCGACCGGGGGTGGTCGCTATTGAGCGCCGCCGGCCTTGAGATGGAGGTACAGGATACGGCGGACTTCCGTGAGGGTGGCGGGCAGTTCGCACGACCCGTGCGGGCCGGGGACGATTTTCTCGGAGCGCGCACCCTTGAGATGGGAACTCCAGTAGCCCACGACCCCGTCAGAACTGTGAGGTGCATCCCCCTTGCCACGGTCGCCGGCGATCGTGTGATAGGGCACCTGGATCGGGCGTGAGTCGAGCGCCTTGAGCAAGGGATTGGTGGGCGCGAGCCCGTCAACGCTGGTCGGCATGCGCTTGGGGTCGCCGGTGATGACCGCAACCGCCTTGCCCATCGTACCGGTGAGGGTGGAGGTGAGTTCGACCGGCAGGAAAATCAGGCGGCGGGCCAATTCGCCGAGACGACTGCGGGCCATCTCACTGCCGCGGTGCGGGGTGCAGATGAAGACGGCGCGACTCACGTGCGGGTTGGCATTGAAGACCGTGGCCCGCTCCACCAGACTGCCCTTCGGCACGTTGGCAAAAAACGTCGCGGCCTTGTCCTTGCCGATGGCATCCCAGGCCTTCCGATCCATGGTGGTCACCTGCATCCGTGAGATAAGGCCGCCCATGCTGTGGCCGACCAACACACACGGGCGGGCGTCCGGGTGGAGTTGATAGAATTTCGCCAGTTCCTCGCGGAAGCGCATGGCCGAGTAGGCGGGGGGATTGCCCGTGGGATAGCCGAAGACCAGGTATTGATAGCGCTCACGCAACTCCGGATCGAATTCCAATTCGTTGATCACATTGCGCCACATGCGGGGTGTGGAGATCAGGCCGTGCACGAAGATCACCGGGATCCGCTGCGGATCGTAGGGCTGCAACTCATAGAGGCCGGTGGTTCCCATGTAGCTGGACACGCGCAACGCCCCCATGATGCCATTCCATAATTCCGACGCATGCGGATAGTACGCCAGCGGGGCGGTGAAATCCGCCTCTAGCAAACGCGCGGCACCCGCCACGCGGGCTTTCGGCTTCAGGGTCGGATCGATCAGCGTGAGGGTGGCGTCACGGCCCTTGAAATCGATCACGGCGGTGACCGGCGCGGTGACGCCGACCTTGGTCGAGAAAGGTTCCCGCGGCTGCGTCTTGCGGACACCGACGAGTGCGCCGCCGATGCCGTCCTGGCGGTCTTGGCGGACGACGGATTTTACCGGCACCGCGGCGGCGGGCGTGACGGCGGTGAAATAGTTCGGATCCCACACGCCGTCGCGGGTGCCCTTGGCAAAGTGCAAGCGGTAGGTGATGCCGCCGGACGTGACGGTGAGCGGACGGTTCCACAGGCGGCCCTGGTCGGCCGTGCGCAGCAGCACGGTGAGATCGGCGGCGGCCTGGTTGTAGGTAAGCCGGGCGGACGCCCCGGCACTGCGCGAGTCTAACAAATCAGTCGTTTCCGCGGCGGCCTTCAGATAGAGGGCGGCGCGTTGGTCGACGGGAAGGTTTTGCGCACCTGCTTGTTTCAGATAGGTCGCCGCCGCGCGGTTCTCGGCTTGATCCGGGGAGACGGGCGTGTTGACACAAGCGGTGAGGGCGATTGCGGCAGCGAAAACGAGAGCGAATGACGGGCGGTTCATGGCTGTGGGTTAAGAATTTTTCTACAGGAGGAAACGGAGGTTTGGAGGGTTGAATTCCTGGTTTTTGGGCTATGTCGAACCCTGTGAGCTCACATGCCGGGGCGACCCTCACGGATGCGGGCGGAAAAGTCGGGCGCGTCGTTGGCGGCGCGGGCGGCGGGGTTGATGAGGGCGCGGCATTTCAACTCGGCGAAGGGCAGGCCTGCGCTGGAGATGGTATGCCGATCATACATGAGTTCGTCACCTTTGCCATTGAGCAGGAGGCGCCAGTCCCACGGCAGGCGTTCGGAGGCGGGATGCTGTTGGCGGATTGCGGTGGTGCAGTTGGTGGTGAGGGCATTGTACCAGCGCGGGTGCTCGCGCAAGGCGTTGAGCGAACACAGGTATTCCTGAAAGCGTTCCCGCGCCTGGGCGGCCGTAACGGTGGTCCGATAGAGATAGACCTCCTCGCCCTTGCGGATGTTAGAGCGCAGGCGCAACACGTCGCGCTCGTCGGCGGCGATGTAGATCAACTCGAACTGCCGGTAGAGCCCGCCGCTGGCCGAGTAACTCTGGCCGATCTTTTTGCGCGTCTCGATGGAAAAGCACAGCGGCGGGGCGTCCGCAAACTGAAAGCTCAGGATCGGATGTGCCATCCATGGCGAACCCCAATAGCAAATCGCCATGTCAATGCCGGTGATCTGTGAGAGACGCACACGGCGCGTCTCCCAACGCGGCGTGAAATCGTTCTCGCTGCGGTAATCGCAGTTGCGGACGTTGTGCAGCGTCACCTCGTCGCCGTTGACCTCGGCCCATGCCACTTGCGCCACATCAGGTTGCCAGGCGCCTGAATTCGTCGGCTTCAGCATCAGCCACCAGGTCAATACGAGCGCAAACCACGCCACAACGATCGCCAGCTTGCGCGGCCACCGCGGCACCCACACCCACACCACCAGCAGTGCCACGGCTTGCACCGCCACCAGCCACCTCGCCGGCCCGTCGTAGTATAACGCGCCAAATGCCCACATGACCGCAACAATGCCACCAAGGGCGAGTGCAACGAATACCAACAGGCGCAGGATTTTCACAATCGCGCTCTTTTCTTGCTCGGGTTGAACTGTTGGATTCATGGGTTGAGAAAGCCTGAACAGGCTTTCTATAAGCAGGTTATTGACGGGAGGCAACAAATTAATCCAGCTCTGTCGGCGCTGGTTCAAAACCGGATTTTTTGCCGGAGCAAAACCGGACAAATTATAGCGTGAAATGGCCGAGAATCGGGGGCCATGTTAACTTTGGTGAATGATCGAGCACCCAGAGCTTGCGAAACGGATGGAATAGCAC
>CAIKDP010000372.1 GCA_903826205.1 Akkermansiaceae bacterium | reverse complement strand
CTCATCGAGGCCTCGGTGGACGATCCGCTCAACCGTGACGTGATAGCCGTCAAGCCCACGCTGGTGATGATCAACTTCGGCATGAACGACCACAACTACGAACCGTTCCGCGAGGACATTTTCGAAACCTATGTCCGCAGCCAGACGCATCTGGTCAAGACGCTTGCCAAGAACGGTGCCCGTGTGGTGTTGCTCACGCCGCAACCGATTGAAAACCGCAGCAGCAATCCGGCCACCGACGCGCGCAACCAGGCGCTGGTCAAGTTTGCCGCCGGCCTCAAGGAGGTGGCCGCCAAGGAAGGCGCGACCTTTGTCAACCAATTCGATCCCTACATGGCGATCCTGCAACGCGAGCATGCGCTGGATATGAACGCCCGCGTCGGCGGCGATGATGAAGTCCACCCCGCCCCGGTCGGTCACACCCTGATGGCCGCCATCATTCTCCAACAACTCAACGCCCCGGCGCTGGTCTCCAGCGCCAACCTAGAAGTAGCCGCCGACCAGAGCGCCAAGCTGGTAAGCGCCGCAAAATGTGCCGTGACCAACGTCCGGTTCCAAGAGAACAAGCTCAGCTTCGAGCGTGCCGACGAGTGCCTGCCGATGCCGGTGGATGAGCGGGCGATGGCCGCCCTGAAACTCGCGCCTGTGCTGGATGAGTTGAACCGCTATGAACTGAAGGTGACCGGTCTGCCGGCGGACCGTTATGACATCATGATCGATGACGAGCGGGTCACCACCCTAACCAAACAAGAGTTGGCCAAAGGCTGGAATCTGGCGGTTAGCGCCGGCCCCATCAGCAAACAGGCCAGGGACGTACTTGCTCTCATCATCAAGAAGGGCCCGGTCGTCCAAACCCTCTGGGAAGCCGAAATCCACGGCCGCAAGGACGAGATTCCCGGCCTCCAAAAACAGCGCGACGATCTCGGAGCGCAAATCACCGCCGCCTGCCAACCCAAGCCGCATCGTTTCGTCATCAAGCCGGCCGGCCAGTAGCTGCGGCTTCCAGCCGCAGTCTGAAGTTTGACCCTATTTTCTGCTGCGGCTTCCAGCCGCAGTGCCCATGGAACGCAGATAGCAGATCATAGATCGAGGACAGCGGATTGAGGATAGAGAATTTACCGCACTTGAACCGTAATCCACAATCTCTTATCCTGTCTTGCAGCTTCCCAATCGTCCCACATGAATCGCAGAAACTTTATCGGAACCACCACCGCCGGGCTCGCCGGGTTCTGGGATTCCTCGCTTCCCCGATTGTTCGCCGCGGAACCTGCCGAATTGTTAGACGGTCTGTTCGAATCGCCCGATCCCGCCGTGCTCAAACTGGCGAACGCGGTCTATCAACAATGCATCCTCGGCAAGGTGTTTCCGCCGCGGGGCTGTCTGACGCAGCGCTGGATCGCGCCGGGTGGCGGCTACAACGGCCAATGGATTTGGGACACCATGTTCGTCGTCGATCTGTTGAGCATCCTGCCGGGCCAGGATGAGGTGATCCGGGAAGTGTTCCAGAACTTCTGGGATTTCCAAGCGCGCTGGAACCAGGCGATGCCCGACTACGCCCACGACATGGTCGCGTGCATGATCAACCCCGACGAAAAGAACTGGGTCCAATTCCCGGCCTACTCGCAGATTCCGATCCTCGCCTGGGGGGTCGAGCGCGTCTGGCAACGCAACGGCGACAAGCAACTCGTCCAACAATGCCTCGGCCCCATCGAACGGTTTCACGAGTGGTATTGGCGCGAGCGCGATGTGACCAACCTCGGGTTGGTGGCGGTCGGCACCTATCACAGCGGCTCCGTCCAGGATGCGCGCTGGGAGACATTCGACTACGAATGCAACATGGACGACTTGAAGTTGACGCGCCATCCGACCCGCCAAGGCGAACAAGAAGGCGAGTGGTATGGGAATCTGTGCATTCCGGGCAACAGCGCCTATCTGGTCATGGCCGAGCGCTGCCTGATGCGG
>CAIKDP010000371.1 GCA_903826205.1 Akkermansiaceae bacterium | reverse complement strand
TAAATCAAGGGCCTGCGGATGAGGCGTCGTGGCATGGAGTGCGGTGTCAAACGCAGTGCGACAGGCTTTTTCAAGGAGCGGCGATTTGCCTGATGAATCCCAATGAGTCAGTCAGGCTATCTTCGCTGCGCTCCGGTTCCGAATCGCCGTTGCCCATGTGGAGTGAATGAACAGAGAAAATCCGCAGCCTATCGCTTCTCCATAGACGAAGGGCGATTCGGAGATCGCCCCTCCTTGGGTCAAGGGCGATTCGGAACCGGAGCGCAGCGGAGATGGCTGCAGCAAATCGCCCCTCTTGGTTTGTTTGTCAGGCCCACCCGCGCCTGCTTGGCATGCGTTTCCCGACTGGACGGCGCGAGCGGCACCGTCTAGCCTGCGGTCGTTCGCCTGCAGCGGCCGCTCCTACCCCTGGAGGGACCGTCCAGACCCCTACCTTCAATTGCAATAGCTTCCAATGACAAATGGCAAAGCAAATTCCCGCCGCTTGATTATCGCGTGCATGACCGCGGTTTGCTGGCAATACGCGCCCGGCAGGCTTGCTGCTGAACCAGCCACGGAAAAGCAGACCGGAGCAGCCCACACCTCACTCATCCCCGTGACGTCGCAGATGATCGACCTGGGTGATGATCCGGAGACCCAATACTCCGGCGCGCCACGCTTCGATTGGTCCTTCTTCGGTGGGCGAACGCGGCTGATCGCGAAGTATGCCGCCATGATGCCGGCAAGCCGGCACACATTGGGGATCGATTACCGGTTCTACATGGTGGAGACAGCCGAATTCAACTATCCGCCGGTCTGGTTTGTAAAGGATGCCTTGGAGGACAAGCCCACGGTGCCAACCATTCTGTTTGCCAAGATCCGTAAGATCAACAACACGGCGGAAGACAATGAGCGGGCCCTCGCGTACGAACCTAACACAATCAAGCCTTTCCTGCAGAAGTATCCGCACCTCATATTCGGCGGCGGCGAGGTCGCCGAGGTGGATGCGATGTTCGACTGGCAATACAAGCAATACTACGGGCGACTGCCTGCGGGCGCGGGAGGGGCGGTATTTCCTGCCGCTTATTTTGACTTCCTCGAGTCCAACCTGAAGCGCAGTTCCGTTCCTTACATGTTGCAACAGCACAATCGCGGCTGGGGCACCCATTATGTTGCCAGGGAACGCATTATGAGCCTGGGAAGTGCGCAGCTGTTCTACCGGCACAATCAGGTTATCGTTCCCTCGTTGACCGCGATACGCTCGGCGGCGCGCCAGTATCCATTTCCCTTCGGCGTTCAGTTTTCCGGGCAGATCAACCTGGCCATAACGAACGAGGACGCGGTGTTGCGGGACGGGGCAAAACCGGTCTTTACGCATACCGCCGGCCGGTTGGGGGCAAATTACGAAAAGAGCTATGCCCTGTGCCGGCAGGTTCTCTATCTGTCATGGTTGAACGGTGCGCGGTTCTTTAATTGGGAAACCGGCGAAATGATACGCGCCAAAAAGGACTTGATCCCCTCGCCATTGGGCACATTCACGGCGTGCGCGTCCAAGCTGATAGAAGGCTTCGGGCCGACGGGTCCGGTCCAAACCCCTGTGGCGCTCATCAGCGAGTTCTCGAACGCGTGGCGACCGCCGGTCACAACCCCGGATAAGCACATCAATTTCACAATCGTTGGGGACACCCCCTATGCCGCCGGCGACTATCAGGTGCACGGCATCAGGGACTTCTTCTTTCCGAACTACCTGCAATCGGAGATGATTTATGCGGATACCATGGGTGAGGACCACGCCCTTTGCGCCACTCCTTACGGCAGCAGTGTTGACTTTCTGCTAAGCGACGCTCGGCAGGAGGCATTGTCGCGTTACGGACTCGTCATCTGGACCGGTGTGGCGCCGCTGGCACCTTCCATGGTCAGAGACAAGCTCATGCGGCATGTGAAGGGGAACGGGGGCCGGGTCGTGCTGTTCGGCGCCGCGGCACGCAGCATGTTCCCCGAATGGTTTGCCACTGGCAAGGCAGACAAAATAGCACCCGGAGCCAAGGTGGCGTATCGCGGCGAGACGCTCACCGAGACAGCCGACTTCATGCTGGAAAAACTGCGGACGGATTTGGACCTGAAAGCGCTGTCCATGGAAGTGCTCGCATCCGTCAACGGCAAGCCGCTCGTTGTGGAATGCATGGGCGGACTGGTTCTGGTGCTCAGCGACTACGGCCTCAACAGCACGCCGGGTCTGGATCCGTCCAAGGCCGGATGGTCCCCGGGACAGTTGATCACGCAGATTCCGCACACCCTGCTCAAGCATTCGCGCCGCTTGCTGGACGATGAGGCTGGCAGGCAGTCCCTGTTCTCCGTCGGCAACGCGAATCTCCACTATGTGGTGACCCGACCCAAGGAGGGACGCTACGTCCTCGGCATCTTCAACGACAGTCTGCAAAGCGAGCCGTTTAAGATCACCTCGAACATTGGGTCCATCCTGTCCATCGAGGAAACCAACCTCAAGGACAACAAGGCAGAGCTCAAATCCGTGGTGGGCGGCGCCGCTTACGCCCCGCCAGGATTGAGGAATTCTCCAGGTCCGCCCTTGGACTATGGCAAGTCCGATGCAGCAAACATTGAGGGCCGGGACTTTCGTCTGTTCCGCATCACCCTCAAGGAGCGTGGAGTTCGCCAGATCCCGGCCATCAAGTTCCCTAACCGCCCCGCCGGGCGGGTCCTGGCCGTAGCCGGACTTGAGTCTATCCGCGACTCCCTGCAGGGCCTTTCCATGTTCTTCACATGGTTCGATGGAGTCAAAGTCGATGCCCGGGCATGGCTCGCGCTGGAAGATTCCCGGCTCGTTGACCAGGCGCACTGGCTGGATCGGCGGGGCGTGCGCGTGGTCGTGGACGGAAAGGGCATCGACGAGGCAATGGCGGCCCTTGTCATCGGCAAGCTCCGCCTGTTGAGGAAAGCGCCCAAGGATCTGATCGTTGCCTCTCCCTCCGGCGGGCTCCTGTCAGCTGCGCAACGCGCGGGCGTTCGCCTTGTCAGCCCGGATACGGTGAATTATGTTAGAAAGAATGGTGACGGATTCAAGGCCGGGGCTGCCCTGAATATCGTCGACCTCCACTACAAGAACGAAGAAGACATGAACCAGGACTTGACCCGATTTGCATCCGGCGAGAATACCGGCGATCTCCGTGGCAAGAGTGACACGGCCAGCCTGTATCCAGCCACAACGGTTGGCGGTGACACGAGTCAGGACTTCCTCTACGTCGGCCCGCACGTCTCGGATCTCACGGATCTTCTCGTGCGCAACCAGGAGAAATTCAAACAATTCGAAGGGATCAAGATAGACTCGACCTATCTCTTGTCGAAGACCCCCGCGGCCCTGGAAAGGGACCGTGTGGCACTGACAAAATCGGGCCTCAAGGTGATCGTTGACCTGCGAAGAGATCAGGTGCATTTCGACCGGATCACCTTCTATCCGCACATTCCCAACTACAAGTCAGGCATGTTGCTCTATAGCCAGATCATCGACAAGATGCAGACAATCGGCGCGACCGACCTCATTGTGCAGATCACCGACGCGGGGGAAATGCGCGGCAAGGACAAATATATTGAGCAGCGCGACAAGACGTGGGGTGAATTTTCCAGGTTGGCCTTGCAGAAAGGCGTCAATCTTCATCTCATCTGCAGCCCCGGTATAAAGTTCAGTGCGGCGGCAGCGTTCAACAGTCCCAACGTATTCGTCATCGAGGGCGCCAGAGGGACACCTTCGCCTTATCGGTTGGTACTTCCATCGGGTTCCACCGGGAAGGGCCCCACAAAAATCCACGATGCGAACTAGCATGAACCGGTCCGCATTCATCAGCCCGCCATGAAACCCATTCAGTTTCTCCTAACCGCCCTGTTGCTTTCGACGCTGGCCACGCTGCAAGCCGCCGGGCCCAAACCGAACATCATCTTCATTCTGGCTGACGATCTCGGGTGGAAAGACACCAGCCTATACGGCAGCAAGTATTGTGAGACGCCCCATATTCTACGACCTGCCCACCGACCAAGGGAAAATGTTCGCCCGCCTTAAGGTGATCCAGGCACCGTAGGGGAAAGCCAAAGAGAAGTTATAGGTTATTGGTTATTGGTTATTGGTTATTGGTTATTGGTTATTGGTTATTGGAAGACAGAAGACGGAAGACTGCGGCTGGAAGCCGCAGCTACTATGCAGCGTGCAAGCTCCACAAATAACCTATAACCTATAACTGATAACTGATAACCACACAATTTCCCGGAAGTTATTGGTTTTTCTTCCGGGATCAGCGGGCCGCCGGTGCGGACCGGCGGCCCGTGACTCGCTACCTTCCCATGTAATCATGGCACCCATCCTCAAAACCCTGCTTCTCGCCGCCCTCGCGCTGCCAGCCATCGCCTACGGCCTGCCCGCCGCCGATGCAGATGCCGATGGCATCGTGATTCAGGAGGTGCCCGAAAAAACCGTGGTGCTGACCTTCGACGACAGCTGCGCCAGCCACTTAAGCCTTCCACAGATGAACCAATCTCGAGCCTCGAATCTTCCGGTCGTGGGTAGCAAGCGGGAGCTTGAGCGCACGCGCAGTGGCCACAATCAGCCGATCTGCCGGATCCCGATGAAAGCCGGCAGGCAGTCGGTTCATTTCCGCAATGATGGCAGGGGTGATCGGCTGGATTCGCACGGTCGCTGGCGAGGCCGCAACTTGCAGCCAAGCACTCACCTCACCCTCGATCTCAAGCCTGCCAAGATCCACCAACGTGCCAAACTCCCACAAGCTGATATCACACAGTACCGGCCTGCCGTCCGGCGGCAACGCATCCAGTGCTTCACGCTCGGCTGCCTTCAGCCTTGCGTCGCCAAGCATCCACCAAATCCACACATGCGTATCCAAGACCGGTGCCCCAATCATTTCAGCGCATCAATTTCGGACTCACTAACCACCACCTCAAACGGATCGCCCTTGAAGCACCCCTTGCCCCGCAAGGACAACCACGGTTTGGATGCCTTTTCGGCCACCACCCGGGCCACCGGGCGGCCGCGCTTGGAAATGACCAGATCCTGCCCGGTGCGCTGGACTTCGTCGAGCAAGTGGAGACATTTGGCCTTGAATTCAGTTGCGGTAATCACTGTCATGTGACCAGTCTAGATGACCAGTCCCAAATTGCAAGCGATTTCCCGCCAATCCCTTGATGCCCCCGCCAGCAAATCAGCCGCCTCAAAACGCCCGCCTGCGAGGACTCTCGCACAGCATGCTCCGCCGCGTCTCCGCCGCCAGGCATGCCCGCGTGAGTGTGGTACTTGTGGTGCTAGAATCCCTGGCTTGCCTCCGTATGAGCATGACTCACTACCAGGCCCCAAAATTCCCACCCATCCCCACACCTGCCACCCACTCATGAACCACCAAGCACTCCTCATTGCCGGCGCCCTGCTCGCCGGCTTCACGCCTCCAACATTCGCCCAGTATCCGGGCTGGCAGCATCAGGGAGCGCTTTCCATCCTGACAACCCCGGAAGGGGCCAACCTGCCGGCATCCGCCTCGGAAGAAAACTTCCCGCTGTTGATCCGCTTGAACCAGCGGACCTTTGACTTCAGCCAGGCCAAACCCAATGGCGATGACATCCGCTTCTCAGCCGCGGGCCAACCGCTGACCTATCAGATAGATGAATGGGATGCGGTGCAAGGCCGTGCCAGCATCTGGGTGCGCATTCCGCTCATCAAGGGCAATGCGCGCCAGGAAATCAAACTGCATTGGGGCAAGGCCGACGCGGCCGGCGAATCGAATGGTAAGGCGGTGTTCAACGAGTCCAATGGCTTTGTCACGGTCATGCACCTGGGCGACCCCAAAGATCCCAAGGATGAGGTTGGCACGCTGACCCCAACAAATCTTGGTGCGACGGCGAGCGACGGCATGATTGGCAAGGCCCTGAATTTTGTCTACGGCCGGCCCGGGGTCATTGGCGGCGAAAACATCACCAACTACCCGAGCGGTAACAGTCCGTCGTCCACCGAACTGTGGTTCAAGGACAATAAGCTGCCCGGCCCATGGGGCAGCCGGTTTGTCTGCTGGGGCGTCGAAGGCAGTGGCAGCAAATTGCTCATCGGCGTGCTCAGCCCGCTCCATATCAGTTGCGGGGTTGAGTGCCCGGACCCGGTTGCCTTGAACCAATGGTATCATGTGGTGCACACCTACGAGACGGATGGCACCCAGAAAGCGTATGTCAATGGCGAGCTCGTGGCTTCGACCAAGGCGATCATGGATTTCAAGAATCCCTGCCGCATGTTTGTCGGCAACTGGTATCGCAACTGGGAATCCGATTGCGATGTGGATGAAGTGCGGATTTCCAAAGTCAC
>CAIKDP010000370.1 GCA_903826205.1 Akkermansiaceae bacterium | reverse complement strand
GCGGAGCTTGTCCACCGCCTGGGAGATGAGTTCCTCGCGGTGGGCAAGGATCAGCGTGCGCTGCGGTTGGTAATCCTGTGCAAGACGGCTGAACAGGATGGTCTTGCCGCTGTTGTGGTGGACCGTGAAAGAGCCATCCAAATACAGGTGGTCACCATCAAGTGTGAAACCGTGATAGGTTCCTTCGCCCACGGACTCGACTTTGAATCCGGTCACCAGCACATTCTTGATCTGCCGACGAACGGACGCCTTCTTGCGGCCGATGCGAAGCGGGAGGATTGAGCAATCACCCGAAATCGTAATCCGCTGGTAGTCCTCACCATTGACCACCTTGGTCGTTTGGTAAGCGGCAAGACCGAGACTTCTTGCGATGAAAACAACATCCTCCGCGAGCCTGATGGATTTGGATGTATATTCATACCCTGATTTGTCCAGGTATCCGTCGGTATCCAGAAGACCGGCAAGGATCGCGGCCCGGATTTCCGATGGAGTGACTTTGTAATAGTCCGGGATGTGTTTCTGTTCGCAGCGGACGGCCAGGCCCATGGCGCGAAGCGACTCGCGCACATACTCGTTGGCATACCCCATTTCCCTACCCCGGAAGAAGTAGTTGCTGGCCTTGTTGCCTGGCATAGGCTCAACACGGATTGATGATCCTACCCATTGCGCATAGTTGGTAACCGCCTCGACAATCTCGGGGTCGGGCGTGCAAACGGAGATGTTGCCCAAGTGGAGCGAACCGTCACCTAGCAACACGCCGAGCATGTAGGGATCGATTTTCCGGGGGCACCCGCCCCAGTCGCCAAACTCGACGGCGACGCGGCGCAGTTTGTGACAATGCCGGAACGTCATGGTTGTTTGCAGCCACTCACGCACCGACAGGTTCCTAAGCCACGGGTGCTTGTCTTCGGATGGTTTTCCCGTTCGGGTTCTTGCCAGACTCAGGATGTGATCACCATTGACCACGAACGGCTCACCCTTGGTTGGCGTAACACGAAACATTTCGTCGGTGCCTGTATGGAGTTCCAGCACCGTTCGCGGCAGGCTGTCAGGCCCCATGACCAATTCCCCGACGCGCACGGACTCGACTGGTCTAATCGTGCCGTCCGCCATCAGAATCGGGTGCCCTGGGGCGTGGCAACCCGTAGGCAGCACGCCGAGTTGGCGGTCGAACTCTTCAAAGCCCTTGTGGATTTGCTGCAATGCCTTCATCTGATAGGCCCGCAGGCCCATACGGTCAGAACGGGATGTTGTCATCTTCGGTGGATTGTGGTTGGGATTGGGCGGCTGGATTTGCTGCGGGGGTTGCCTTCGCGGGCATGCGTCCCGCCTTCGGGGCCAGCCACGCGGCGACCTTGTTGCGCTTCTTGCCGTTGTATTCCTCGACGGCGAGGCGGGCACTGCCGGTGCGGCCGATCAAGTCGTCTGGCACGATTTCGACGTCAGTTTCCGGGGTGACGGCTTCGCCAGTGGCGGCGCGGAACGCGTCGATCTTCCAGAACGCGGACGGAATGAAGACCAGGAAGTCGTATAGGTAGCTGCCTGCGGATGTCCTGAGCTTCAACTCGATCATCTCGTGGTTGCTCTTGCTGAGGGTCTCAATCGCATCGACGATTTCGACCTCGTAATCGCCCGGTTCGACATGGTCGGGGCGTTCGGTGGGCGTGTTGGCTTGATAGGTTGGCATGATGTTG
>CAIKDP010000369.1 GCA_903826205.1 Akkermansiaceae bacterium | reverse complement strand
TGATTGAAGGTGATCGTGTTGATCCGGAGTTAGCGCAAGGGCTTCTGTTATGCGTGCCATGGGCGCAGTATAGCACATGGCATTCCAAATGCACACATATTTAATGGACGATGCACTAGTTGCCCCACCGGTGGCTGTTCCAGGACAAATTCCGCACGTTGCAGAACCAGACTGTTAGCCAATGAGACATGAGTAAGATCCAGCAAACAATCGGCACCCCGCTGGGCGATATTCAAGTCCGTACCACAGGGGCGGATCACGTTGTCATGAATGTAGTCAAACCTGAGATCCAATTGCCCGCCGGGATGTCTGTGGACTCGGTTGTTGCAGTGCTAATCCAGATTTCAGCATTGGAATCCCTCAGCAATGTTCGTTGCGAGTGCACTTGGGACCGGTCACCCACGACAGGAGATCGCGAGACGGGGGAGTGTCTCGACGCTCAATCTTGGGACTGCGGCGGTCATCGCGTGACAATTGGTACCGAGGATCATGAAGCGTTAACCCGTCGTCTGCCCAACCTGGGAATCACGGAGTCACCTTATCCAGTAATTTATTCTGACAGCGGCTTGACGATTGTGATCCAGACTGTCCCCAGGGATACTGAGTTCTCGCTGCATTTTGTCATCGCCTGGCGTTCACTGCCTGATCCAGCCGAGTGCGCCACTTGGGTCGCGGTCGATATCCCGCACTCAAAATTGGAAGAGGCTAACAAGGCGTCTCTGCTGACCGGCATGAACCCCACAACATCAACCCCAACGTCCCTGCCCTGACCTGGCAGCAGGACATGAACGCCGGGAAAATATGGAATCAGATTATGACCAAGCATGCTACGTGTTCGGCGATGTCGTTGATCGGATGTTTCTGCCGCTCATCACAATCACGAATACTTATCGATACGTGTCACGAGCCATAGACGCAGCAACCCCACAAATTGTTCTCGAGGATGTTGACGATTTCGGTGCCCATGCGATGGACCCAAGGTTCATCCGATACTTCACCAACCGACAGGAGATTCTTGATCGTAGTTACAGGCAACGCGTTGGCGGAGTGGTTCATGGAGAGCTACAAGCGGCCAAGCGAAGGGTTGCATCTTCCTCACTGGTCTTTGCGCATGCAGTTTTTGAAGAATGCATTTCAGATTGCCTCCGGATCGCCTTCCTCGCCTCGCCCAAAGATTGGCTGCCCCTTGTAAGAGCCAAGAAGGTTTCACTATGCGATATTGAAGATCATGGTGTTTCAGCAACACAGAAGGATGCCATTCAATCGCTCATCGCCGTACTAGAAAGAGATTCAATTCTAAAGAAGCTAGACAAGTTCTTTGAAGTCACAAGGCCCACCGAATTTCGAGGGCGTATTGCGGACTACGAGTATAGTCGTGCGCGTATTGAGAAGATGGATCGAGCACGGCATACCGCCGCGCACGACGACCCCACAGCCTACGACCCCGAGTTGTTGAAGGACGATGTTGATTACATGCGACTGACGTTGATGTATCTACTTGCTATTCTAATTGAAAAATATGGCGTTCGGAACATGTTACGTCCGGATAATGTCTAACAATGTGAGGCTGAGAACTTTCCATTGTCTAAACAACTTCATGATCATTCTCTTTCCGCTCGCACGGTCTCAGCGCTACTGACGTTGGCCGAGATCATGATCGAAGAATGTCACGACCGTCGCGGACCAGGGCAACCAGGCGCTCGACGTGGGCCGTTGTTAGTTCGTTCGGCCCGAGGCGAACCACCCGCCAACCGGCGAGCGCGGCTTCCAGGTATTTCTCCAGGTCGGCGGCGAAACCCGCCCCGCGGTTGTGGCGCCCGTGCACGTAGATGCCGCCCTCGATCTCAATCAGGGTCCGGCTGGCCATGTGGGCGAAGTCGGCCCGCCATTTCCTAACGGGATGAAAGCGGAATTCCTTTTCCAACACCGGACCACCCAGCGCCCGCCACAGTGTTTCAAAGCGGCTCTCCAGCCTGCTGGGCGGCTTGCCATCACGGAACACCATGCGCGGGCGGGTTGGCATCGGCGTTTATCTTTGATGCATCCGATTCCTGGTCATCCAGACGGCCCCGCGACTACGGCCTGTCTCCTCTGCGATTTCCCTGTTGGTTTTTGACCAGTCGATTCCTTTAGCCCGTTCCTCCATGGTAGCCTTCTTGACATGGGGGCCACGCACGGTTTCCGAGGCGTATTTTGCCCTCGCACCGGAGACTATTGATGGTCGGCATCCTAGTTGATCGCAAATTATCGACGTAGGCTGGCTCCAATCCACTGTATGCCACGGGTATTTCGTTTTTCTCGCGTCCCCGTTTTTGTTTAGTGTATTTCTCATAATGTCCGCGGGTTGGTCGGCATCACAGGGGCAGTTTGGCCTGGTTCGGGTCGTCGATGGCGCACTCGATTTCATCCGTGGTGATCTTGGACACGCGGCACGTCACCTTGAGTTTGGTGGGGGAGTGCGAGCGGTCGAAGGTCACGCGGAATCCGAGGCTGAACTTGCCGTCTTCATCGGCGCTGTCTTCGGCCTCTTTGAAATGGGTGTTGAGGAGTTCCTTCACCGCGTCGATGGCGGCCTGGCATTCGATAGGTTGTTGGGTCATGGTGGGGTGGGATTGGATGGTTACTTGAATAGGGGTAGAAGCGGTTGCGCCGGGTTGTCCTCTTCCCGGATGGAGTGGTTGATTTCGTTGATCAGGGCGGCGATGGGCGCGAAGTCGCGCAGCATGGTGTCGCGTTGCTCACGCGTGGAGGTTGTCAGGAAGTCCACCTTCTTCATGCGTTTCCACCAGATGGCCAGCCGGGTCACATAAGTGAGGTGGTTTTCGATACCGCGGTCGGCATCGTCCGGTTCGAGGTCGGCGTCGGTGGCAACCCGCCCGAGGTTAAGCGACTTGCGCAAGCGGCGGGTGGACATGCGGCGGCCGGCGTCTTCTTCGGCCACGCACGTGTCGATCCAATCCTGTATGTCGTTGTCTGGGAGTTTTGCCAACAAGCGGTGGTGTTCCCATGACAGCCGTTCGCTGCGCATCGAATAGGGGATGCTCCGGCTCACGTAGGCATAGCTCTGGATTGTTGATAGATCGAGTCTTGTCTTCGCGATGGCGCGTTGATAGGACGGTTGGTCCACCTTGCAGACGCGGACGTCCTTGATTCCGTTCATGCTGAAAAGGTTGTCACCATAGAGCAGCCAGTCGCCGACGATGAAGGCAACGGAGGAGGCGACTTCGCCGATGCTGGTTGCCAGTTCGTCCCATTCATCGATGCTGAGGTCATCCGTGATTAGCATTCCGAGCCGGCTGACAGTGACTTTAGGATTGGGGAGGTGGAGTGGTTGGTTCATTGGATCTGGTGGATTGGATTCGTGCGGAGCGATACGACTTGCGGGCTGTCAACGAACGCATGGCGCGGGACGGTCGGAGGTCGAGCATTTCGGTGAGTTCCACGCAGCGTTTGGAAATGGCGGCGCGGGTGATGCCGTGGCGCTTGGCGATGTCGGTCATCGAGGAACCTTCGTAGGAAAAGCCGCTGGCCAGGGCGATGCACTCGGCGGTCAGGCGGGTGTTGTCGTGACTGATCACTTCGGCCACGACCCGCCGGACAACGTCCCAGATGCGTTCCGCGTCTGATGCGGCGGTGGCTGCAATTTCCGGTTCCGCTTCCGCCATGAGCGCCGGATCATCACCCTCACGCATGAGCGGGCTGTCGGCGGCGTCCCCCTTGGCGGAACCGTTGCCGTGGCGGGCCAGATCGGGCTCGGCCAGTCCCTGGGCTTCGAGTTTGCGCCGCTCGTTAGGCGGCAGCGATTTGATCCACGCCTTGTATTGGCGCTCGTATTCCGCGTCGCGGGTTTTCTGGCGTTGGCTGTAATCGTCGCGGCTCATTTTTCGGCCCACTTCAACATTTCCACCGCCACCGCCAAGCGCGACTTCAGCGACCTCGCCGGCAAGATCGATTTCGTCGGCTCCGGCAAGGCCGGATACTACGCGTTGGCGCAGGGGCGGAAGTGAGGCTGGCCTGCGCACGTGGCTGCGTGCTTCCAGCCGCAGGCCGTGACTGCGCGCCTCCGGCCGCCAGTCTTCACGAGCAAGGGAGGTGACCGCAAAGACGCGAAGGCCGCAAAGGTGAAGGAAGGGCAATTAGGAATTGGCAGGAAGATTTTGGGCAGAAAATTGAAAAGGATGGCGAATCGAGGATGGTGCCCTTCCATTGCTTTGCAGTGTCAAGCCTGCGGGTCGGTCTTCCATGAATCCGTAGGGCATGCCTGCCGGGTGCTCCGACGTCTCTGGTGGGGCGGTCCGGCCCGGTCCGCCGACTTATCCCGCAGCGACGGGGCCATTGTCGGAGAAATCCAGTCTTGATTTTGGCCATCCTTTGGCTATCTTACCGCCCATGAGCGCTCAAGCAGCCTTCCAACGCGGCGTACATCCGCTCCTTCAGCTCCTTCTACCCGGCAGGGAAGATGCGGTGTTGGCAGTCCAATCGGATCAACCGCTCCGGGAGCGTATTGACGAACTCGCTGCCAAAAATACCGAGGGTTCCCTTACGACCGAGGAGCGGGATGAGTATGCCGGATACGTCAGGGCCAATAAGTTCGTCGCCGTCCTGCGCCGGGAGGCCAAAAAGTTCAAAGCTGGTAGCGCCGCATGACTGCCGCCACGCGAGCCCTCGTGAGGGTGCCGGACTCTATCTCGTTGGCCTATCCGACGTCGGTCGCACCACGATCCGCGTGCTCTGCATTAACAGCGACGAGCAGTTGGAATTGCGCATGGCTGGCGAGTGATGGACGATACAAACATCGGCTCCCCCAGTTTTCTCTCCAATTTTCCAGCCCCTAATTTTCCTGCCTCACCTGCGTTTCAGCATTTTCTTCTCTTGCGTCTGGCGTCTTGCGTCTTGGGTCTTTCCCACATTTCCGACTTCCAAGCTGACGAAGATTCCGCTCTCATTGAGTAGTAATTTCTGCCGCCAACGGCCTGTTTCATAATAAAAGTAACAAGCCAGGCGCGATTTTCCGAGAGTCCCCAAAGCCATGATTCAATCCTTTGCCGATCCCGATACCGCTATACATTATCCCCATGACCACTCCAATCACTCCCGGCGAAATCCTGCTCGAGGAATACCTCATCCCCATGGGCATCTCCCAGAATGCCATGGCCCGCGCCATCGGGGTCGCTCCCCGTGCCATCAACGAGATCATCCACGCCCGCCGCTCCATCACTCCGGCCATGTCCGTCCGCTTCGGCACCTTCTTCGGTCAATCCGAGGATTTCTGGCACGGCATCCAGGTGGAATGCGACTTCCGCGCCCTCGCCAAGGACAAAAAGAAACTCACCGCCCACATCCAACCCGCTGCCCTCATTGCCCAAACCTATTAGGCCTCTTATGACGAAATCCACGCCCAGCGATAATTGCCCCAAGTGCGGGGGTGAACTGTTCCAGACAGACAAGAACACGTTCACCGGCGAGGTTTGGCGCGAATACACCTGCCGCTCCTGCAAACACATCGTGGAGGTCAATGAAGGGATTGCGCTCTGGCAGGTTCTGCACGATGCAGCTGAGAAAGCAGAGCGGGAAAAGGGCGGCAAATGACGTGGCCTAACAAGCGGTTCCAGGGCCGACGGCGCTGATCTCCGCAAAATCCGAACATCGAACATCGAACGTCCAACGCCGAACCGAAGAAACCAAACGAACCGGGCGCGAATTTCTGAGGGCCCCGGAAAAAATATTGTTTACTAAAAGCGAACATACGTTTACCTATTGCGAACAATGAACGCCCTCTCTGATCTATTTCCAAAAGCGCGCGCGGAAATCCTCCGCCTGCTTTTTGATGACCCGGCAAAGGAGTCCCATCTGCGCGACCTCGCCCGACTGGCCGGTCTCACCGCAGCCGCCCTCCAGCGGGAGCTTGCCAACCTCACCAAGGGCGGACTGCTCGTTTCCCGGCGGAATGGCAACCGGCTTTACTTCCGGGCCAACACGAGTCATCCGCTCTATCCGGAATTACACGGTCTCGTCACCAAGACCGCCGGCATCGGCGCCGAGCTGCAACGGGCAATCGCTCCCGTGGCGGGCATTGATATCGCCTTCATCTTCGGTTCCGCAGCCGCCGGCACACTTGGCAGCGCGAGCGATGTGGACCTACTCCTCCTCGGCTCTGCGGGTTTGCGCATAGTCACCCCGGCCCTCCGCGGAATAGGCGAAACCCTCGGCCGGGAAATCAACCCTCACTGCCTCACCCCGGACGAGTGGCGCTCCAAGAGGACTGCTGGTGATGCCTTCATCTCCCGCGTCGCCGACGAACCGAAAATCTGGCTGAAAGGAGATCCCGATGCGCTTGCAACAATGGGCGGCTAACGGCTGGCTCCGGCCGCACCAAACCAACAAACAACAAATCGCCGACCTGCTCGCCATCGTCGAGCGGGATCTAGCCGATTCCGAACGCGAGCTGTCCGCCGACTGGCAATTCGGCATTGCCTACAACGCGGCCCTCAAGCTCTGCACCATCCTCCTTTACGCCAACGGCTATCGCCCCGAGAAAAATCTCGCTCATTATCGCACCCTCCGGGCGCTTCCCCTAATCTTGGGTGCTGAACGCGCAGACGACGCCGATTACCTCGACGCCTGTCGTGCCAAGCGCAACACCGCAGAATACGATGCCGCTGGCACTGTCAGCCGTTCCGAAGCCGGCGAACTTCGCAACTTCACTCGACTTCTTCATCAGGATGTTCTCGCCTGGCTCCTCCTAAACCATCCGTCATTGACCCCTGACCCCTGACCCCGCGCCTCGCTCTCTTCCTCTTCCGTTCGACGTTCGATGTTCAATGTTCGATGTTCGATGTTCGACGTTCCCGTCCCCCCCTACTCCAGCAGCCGCACCGCCGACTTGCCATCGCTCATGGCCAGGCCCAGGCGGTCGCGCAAATACCCTTCCATCGCTTTGCGCACCTTGAGTTTCAGCACGCCGTTGCGCATGGCGTAGTCGCGCTCGACGGCCTTGCGTTGTTCGTCGCTCAGACCCTTATGTGGCCGCACCTGGAGTGTCACCCATTGCTCCCAATCCTTGTCCTGGGCCGGCAGCTCAGCCGCCTCGCGGCTCCATTCGATTTCCGCGATCCGGCTCAACGTGAAATCCCTGAAATCCGAGTTCGTCTCGCACCACGCCCGCACATGCCAGCGCGCGCCGTTGTGGCCCAGCGCATGCGGTCGTAGCCACCGCCATTCCTCCTTGCTGCTGTTGACGCTGGCATAGCGCACCTTGATCCGCAGGCCATTGAGCACTGCCAGAAACACCCTGCGCTCCACCGCCGCGCTTGCCTCCCGCACCGGCATTCGAACCACCGATGCCCGGCCGCGCCCATCGCTCTCATCGGCCCGGCCATTCCAAACGCCGCACGCCTCATCGCTCAAAAACCTGCCCACTGCCTCATCCAGATGCGGTT
>CAIKDP010000368.1 GCA_903826205.1 Akkermansiaceae bacterium | reverse complement strand
GCGGCAGTACTTCCCTAAAGGATGCGACATGCGGAAAGTAACCGAGCAGCGTTTGGACGAGGTCGAGAACGAGCTGAACGACCGCCCGAGGAAGATCATGGGATTCAAAACACCCCAGCAACACATAAGAAAATTGGCAGCGTGAACATCCCCTCCTCTAACATAATATATTCTTTAGCAGTTAGAATTTGCCAAAGTCCTAAATCCAAAATTCAAAATTCTAAACCAAGAACATGACGTCGCCTCTTCCATTCTTCCTCTTCCGTTTAAAATTTCATGCTTGGGATTTAATGCTTCGCGGGCGCGCAGCGCCCGCCTACGGCAAGCATAACTCCACCCGCATGTAGCCGCTGCCGCTGGTCGTCCAGCGGGCTTCGATGGTTTCCACACCGTCGGTGGTGGAGACGACTGTCTCGACCACCTCGTCCGTCGACCAATCCGTCAGGTGGGTCGAACGCGCGGCACGCACGACATAGCCCACCGGCAGACCGGCCCGCCGGGTGAAGGTGAGCACCGCCACGCCGCCGTCACGCCGCATGCCTAACAAGCCAGTCGACGTCCGGTCCTGCGGCAGGCTGCCGCTGAGCCACTCGCGCCAGTTGGGCGCGCCATCGGCATCGGGGTCGGCCTCGCGGCCGGAAATGTTGGATAGGGGCAGATCCTCCGCGCTGAACGCGCCGGCGCGCCATGTCTCGTACGGGTCCGTGGTGGCGGGGCCTTCATCGACCGTGCGGATGAACGCCTGCGGCAGGCCCGTGGTGTCCAGTCGCGCCTCGATGGTTTCCACCCCGGCGCTGCTGGCCACCACGCGCTCAACCACCGGCAGCGTCCAGTTTGCTAAATCAGTGCCGGCGACACAGCGCACCGCATAGCCGGCGGGCATCGTTTCAAGGCGCGTGTAGGTGAGCAAGAGCCAGCGGCCCTCGCGGGTGACCTTGGAATACCCGCGCGCCGCGGCGTCCTTGGGCGGACTGCCGCGCAACCATTCGCGCCAGTTGGCCATGCCGTCGCCATCCGGGTCGGCATCCGGCCCGGAAACCAACGGGTTGGTTAGATCGGCGGCGCTGAATTCCCGCGCCGCCCATGCCTCGCGGGTCAGCGTGAAGGTGGCCGTGACAATCTTGTTAGTATCCATCGCCAGGGTGGCGGCCGCGGCCGTGCCCGTTAGATCGCCGCTCCAGCCGCTGAACGTCCAACCGGGCAATGCCACGGCTTGCAGGTTGGCGGTGGCACCCGCCACATACGCCCCGCCTTCCGCGTCGCTGCTGACCGTGCCGCCGCCGCGCACGTACGTGACAAGGTTGGTGGTGGAGACGAAATTGCCGACCACCGTCTTATTGGAATCGAGCACGACCATCGACTCGCTCAGCGCGCCGAGGGCGTCGCCACCCCATCCGGCAAAGCGCGCGCCCTTGCCGGCCCGCGCCATGAATGACACCCGCGCCTTGTGCGGATAGTATTCACCCACCTGGCTGGCACTCACCGACCCGTTGCCATTGGTCACCACGTTGAGCTGCCATTGCGGGATGGTGACCATGGCGGTGCGGGTGATGGCCATATTGTTGGACTGGTTGCTCTCATCGATCGTGCTGTCCGGATCGAGCTTGATGACCAGGCGCATGTCGCCGGGGCGGATCGAGTCCGGCAGCACGAAGCTCAGGTTTGCCGTGGCTTCCCCGCCCGGCGGTGGCTCGGTCACGCCCAGCGGCACCCGGCCGAGATAGATGTCGTTGCCATCGCCGAAAAACCCGTCCGGCGAGAGCCAGCCATCAACGGATCCTTGACGGAGTTACCCTGGGCATTTAGCCAACTCACCAGTGCCACGAGATTGCCGTTGAAGGTAACCAACTTGCTCATGGTGAAACGGAATGCCGGCATGCCGGTTAGGGATAGTTCAGTCCACGAGGTGCCGTCGGACGATTCCCACACCATCGCCTTGATATCGGTATTGAAGGCCGACGCGTCGCGCATGGCATACCATTTGGTGTCAAGTTTGGTGATCCGGGTTGCTTTGACCGAAGTGGCCTGAGTCCATGAAAGGCCGTCGTCCGAGGCGTACAGGTCGGCATACGATCCGCTCACCAGACGGGTGAGGAACCACCGGCTGCCACACCATTGCAACGCGGAGGTTGATCCGACTGTCGGGGCGCTTGCCACCGCAGTCCACGTCACACCGCGATCGATTGAGCGCATCAGCGCCGCACCGGCACTGCCACCCGTCCAGGGCACAGCCACGGCGAGGATCGTCGTGCCAGAGTCTGCAACCGACACAGGGGGGCCCGGCCAGCCAACGATTGTGGAGTCCGCGGCGAGGGTCTCCGGGGCAAACCCAGTGTAAGATGTGTTAGATGATTGGCTGCCACCCATAAAATAACGCTTGCCCGCAAAGCCTAGGATTTGATTCCTGGTGAACCCGAGTTCGCTTGCGGGCTGCCAGCGGGTGGCATCGCCGGAGAGCAGGATGCCCCCCGGGTTGTTGCCGGAGTTGGTGCCGGACGCGATGAACTCGCCGTTGGGAAACGACAGGGTGTCATAGGTGCCGATGAACTCGCCGGGGATTGTCACGTCCCTCATGCAAGAGGCATAACCAAGGTAACCGGTCTGGGTGCCGTACACGGCACCGCCCCGGAACGCAGTCGCTGCCGAGAAATTCTGGCCCGCGGCGGGATTGACCTGTCGTCTGGAGATGACTGTCGGCAGGGATGCCGAGTGCACCGACTGGGTGCCAGTTTCAAACCCCAACACTTCGGAACCCAACGCAGCGACCCGCGTCGCCGCGCCCAAAGAATTGCTCGGGGCGCTTGTCTTCCGCCACTGCAGGCCATCAACCGAGGTATAATACGAGTAAAGGCAGAACACGTGCCATAGGCCCCCAGAGTAGAACGAAAGTTGCGCCGTATCAGTGGCGGCGCTGATCTGCACTTCGGTCCAGTTGACGCCATCATTGCTGCGCATAACCCGGGGAGTGTTAGCCGAGATAGGCTGAATCATCATGGCTCCGTTGGACGCAAGCCGGCATAAGGTGCTGAAAGTTCCCGTGGTGCCGTTGAGGAAGGTGGCGGTGGCCGGAGTCCACGCGATCCCATCCGCCGAATAATGAACCAATCCGCCATTGTAGGTGACGACTCCGCCATTGTAAGTGACATCTCCGCGCCATGCCATGAAGCGTCCTGCGAAGGTCTCGACTTGCCGCACCAGTGTGCTGGCACCTGCGATTGGCGTAACCACTCCCGTGGGCGCGACCGGCGTGGACCACGCAAGACCGTCGCTGGATACGGACACTCGCGAATCATGTTCGGGACCCTCACCGGTGCATACCCAGGTGCCGTCGAGTTTAGCCACACTCATGGCATTGAAGTTCTCCGGCAGCATCACCGCCTGCCAATGGCGGCCATCGTCGGAAACCAGCAAACGGTCACCCGCCACCGCGACGCAGCGGTCATCGATCACCTTGAGGTCGGTGATCGGGGCGTTGGGCACACAGTCGCGCCGCCACTGCCAGCGTTGCCAGGGGGATGGGACCACGGCCAGTTCCAGCGACACTTGGGCGGAACCCTCGGAGTTGCTTACCGTGCAGGTGTAGATGCCGGCATCGGCAACCTGGGCCGAGTCGAATGCCAGGGTGTCGCCGGTGGGGGCGTGGTCACGGCTCCATTGATAGATAAACGGCACGGCCCCCTGCGCCCGGACTTTAAGGGCCACCGGCGTTGACGGTGCCACCGCCTGGTTGCCCGATGTCCAGATGATCGTGGGCGGCAGTTGTTTTTCGGTTAGCATCGCCGTGGCGCTGGTGCAGGAGCCAAACCCGTTGCGCACCGTGACGTGATAGTCGCCCAGCTTGGATGCTTTGACCGGATCAACCACCAGCGTGCGGTCCCATGCGCCGGGGATGGCGGTGGCGCCGTGGAACCATTGATAGAGCAGCGTCCGCGTGCCGGTGGCACCCACGCTGAACACGGCGCGTCCACCTAACAATACCTCCACATCCACAGGCTGCGCCATGATTTGCGGCGGCCCGGGAATGATGCCATGCAGCTCAAAGGCGCCGGTGGACGCGTTGAAGTAGGAATCGATGGAGAGGTAATAGGTGGTGCCGGCCACGGCGGTGAAACTCACATCGCTCCAGTTCAGCAACGCGTCGTGGTCGTCGCTGACGGCCACTTCGGTTAGATCCTCCGGTTGGAGCGGGTCGCCGGTATAGACGCCGAGGACGGTGTCGATGCCACTGCCCTCGGTATTGATGGAGAACGGCCCGGTGGCGGGTGCGGTCCAGCGGTACCAGACGGTCTTGCCGCCGCCCACGCCCAGATAGAGCCGGCGGGACTCGAACGGTTCGGCGGTGGCCCCGCGGTTGGTGCCGGCGAGGTCAAAGATCGGCCCCGTGATCGGGGTGGCGCAACTGATCAGGTCATTGACCCCGGTCACCGAAAACGCCAGGCTGAAGCGCTCGCCCGTCGCCGAACCGCTGACGGCGACCATCCGGTAGTTGGCGCCTGCCACGGGTTGGAAACGGCAACTGGCGGATTTGTCAGACATGGCGGTGGCGCCGGTGTCGGCGCAAACAGTTAGATTACCGCGGGTGTCGCCGCGGTAAACGACGAGGCGCAGGCCGCTGCTGGGCGCGCGGAAGCTGAAGTCGGCCCAGCCTTCGAAACCGGCCTGCCAGGCGAACCACAGGGTGCGGGAACCGGGCACCGGCGACCAAGAATCCTCATCCGCCTCGCGGGTGGCGGTGGCGTTGGAGCCGTTCCAGGTACCGTAGTCGCCGGCAAACACGCACGGCGTGTCGAATGAATCGTTAGGCTGGGGCTGCGCGGCGCTCCCCAACAGGCGGGCGAGGTTGAGGCGGCCGCCGGTGGCTATCCGGTTTTCCAGGGCGGGCAGGACATCGGCCGATTGATAGAGCCGGCTGATCAATTCCTCGGCGCTGTCATTGGGGTAGCGCGCGCGGGCGAGGGCCATGGCGCCGCTGACATGCGGCGTGGCCATCGAGGTGCCGCTGAGGAACTGGTAGTCGCGGGTGCTGCCGTTGTAGCACGACCAGATTTGCCAGCCGGGCGCGGCGATATCCACCGAGTTGCGGCCGTAGCATGAGAAATCCGTCAGGTGGTCGGTGGCATCGGTGGCGGCCACCGCGACGATGTTGGACAAGTCATAGTTCGACGGGTAGTGCGGGTTGGAGTCGTTGTCGATACCATCATTGCCCGCGGCGGCGATGAACGGGATGTTGGCCTGGGCGCATTCGGCGATCGCTTGATAGAGCGCCTCGCTGTACGGGCCGCCACCCCAGCTCGCGCTGATGACGTTGGCACCCATGCGGCGGGCGTAGTTGATGGCCTTGATGCCGTCGGAGTTGGTGCCACCACCCTCGTTGTCGAGAAACTTGGAGCCCATCAGTTGGACTTTCCAAGCGACGCCGCACAGGCCGATGCCATTGGCGCCACTGGCCCCGATGGTACCGGCGCAGTGGGTGCCGTGGCCTTGGTCGTCCATCGGGTCGCCGCTGTTGGTGATAGCGTTGTAGCCAAACACGTCATCGATCACGCCGTTGCCGTCATTGTCGATGCCATCGCCGGGAGTCTCGCCGGGGTTGTGCCACATATTGGGCGCGAGGTCCTCGTGGTCGTAGCGGATGCCGGTGTCGGTGATGGCCACAATCACGCTGGGCGCGTCGCGCAGGATGTCCCAGCCCTCGGGCGCGTGGATGTCCGCCCCGCCGAGGTAGCCGCTCACGCCACCGCAGTTGTGGAGGCCCCATAGTTTGTTGTTGATATAGGCTGGATCGTTAGGTTCCACGCAGGACCACACCAGGTGGTCGGGCTCGGCAAACTCCAACATATCCTGCCACGCACCCAGCGCCTCGACGCGCCGCGGCAGTTCGTCCGGGTCGGTGGTCTGGTCAGCGAATGACACCAGCACAAAGGATCCCGGCTCGCGCCCGCGCACGGCAAACCCGGCGGCCGCCAGGCGTTCTTCCAGCATCTTTGGATCGCTCCCCACCTTGGGCGCGATCAGGACATGGTCGGCGACCATGGCGATGCGGGAGACGAGCCGGCCGTTCTTGCCTGACCAGCGCTCGACGACGCGCACCAGCGGATACTTGAAATGATCGGCATGCAGGATGGCGACCCGTTCGCGGTCGCCCCGCGGATCCGGCTGGCTCCAGCGCTCGACGGCCACGCGCGCCGCGGCCATCAGGGCGTCGGATGGACGGACCCGCGGGGCCGGCGCGGTTAGGGTGGGCTGCGCGCTGGCTTGCGGGACCGGGGCGCTGGCGGCGGGTGGCGCGGGATTGTCAGCCTCCGGCGGCACCACTGCGGCCGGTGCCGCAGGCTTGTCTATCAAGCAAGCCGCGGTGGAGGGCCGTTGGGCGTCCCCGGCCTGCCACCACCACAGGACAAGCAACCCCACCACCAGGAAAAGCGCGGACCACCGCAGGGCTGACGGATATTTCACGCACAATATTAGTTAGACCGGCGGGCGCATGTCAATACCGTGTTGGAACAAATCAACTCCTCCCCTCCGCGCACCTTGGCGTTCTCCGTGTCTTCGCGGTAAACCCAGCCTTCTTCGCCCGACTGCGGCCCCGCGTTCTAACGAACGCCCCTGCCTCCGCGCGCGGGAGTTGCTGATTGTGGTACTTCAACGCGCGGACTCGCCGGCAGTTCCCGTAGCACCGCGACAATGGGATGGTCCGATCGGACTATCCCATTGTCGCGCCGCTCACTGCCGATTTCTCCCAGAATGGAACGCCGGCTTGGTCTCGCACCTTTCTTTTTTCAGCTCTTGTGCCATTTTCGTCTACAGCCGCATGCTTTGTGAGTGCATCCTCAATGTTGCGTAAAAATTGGCATATGACCGGAGCAGGCCATGATGCCGTAACACCGCGACAATCGGATGGTCCGATCGGACCATCCGATTGTCGCGCCCCTGGCACGTGGTGGTGGGGCTGCGAAGCAGCCCGGATAGTCCGCACGGTCCCCTGTGCGGAATCTTTGGGTCAAAGCAGCGCGCAATAAATGCATTGATAGATTGCCTGCGCCAATGCACCCCAGGCACAAAGCCCGCACAGGGGCCCGTGCGGGCTACTTCCCAAACCCGAGCGTCGCCTCCAGGGCGGCGGCCAGCGGGCTGAGCAACAATGCGGGGAACAAGCCGAGTACGACCACCAGCAAGGCCGGCACGAGCACCGCGAGGCGATGGGACGTGGACATCGCGACGGGTCTTGGATCCGCGGCCTCCCTAACGAACGCCTGCTTCAGCACCATCAGATAGTAGTATAAGGAAATGGCGCTCATGATCGCCGCCAGGCCGACCAGCCAGGTGAGGCCGGGGGTGCCGTGGTTGGTGGTCTCGGCCATGGCCGCGCTGAACATGACGAACTTGCCGACAAACCCCGCGAGCGGCGGCACGCCGGCCAGTGATGTTAGAAAGACCAGCAACGCCAGCGCCTGCAACGGCGAGCGATGGACCAAGCCGGCAAAGGAGCCCAGCGAGTCGTCGCCGCGGTCGCGCTCGACGGCGGCGGTGACCGCCAGCGCCCCGAAGGTCGCCAACCCGTAAACGACGACATAAAACAAGGCGGATCCGGCGGCCATGGTGCCGTTGGCGGCGAGCGCCACGAGCAGATAGCCGGTGTTGGCGACTGCCGAGTAGGCGAGCAAGCGGCGCACACTGGTTTGAGCCAGGGCGAGGACATTGCCGAAGACCATGGATACCGCGGCCAGCACTCCGAGCCAAAGCGACCAACCGGGTTGCATGGCACCCCATGCGGCGGAGCCGCCCGCCTCCTTGAAGCCCATCAGTAACAGACGCACCAACACCAACACGCCGACCGCCTTGGACGCCGCGGCAATCAGGCCGACGCTGGTGGCCGGCGCCCCTTCATAGACATCCGGCGCCCAGTAATGGAACGGCGCGGCCGCCAGCTTGAAACCCAGACCCACCACCACCATGACCAAGCCCACCACCGCATACGCCGGCAACGGCCCCGTGGCGAGGAGCTTGGCAGCGATATCCGGCAACAGCAGCGTGTGGCAAAAACCGTAGACCAAGCTCAGGCCGAACAGGAAAAACGCCGCGGACACGCCGCCAAACAGGAAGTATTTCAACGCCGCTTCCGAGGCTTTGGCCGTGCGTGAAAACCCGGCTAACAGATACAACGAGAGACTCGCCAGCTCGAGCGCGACAAACAAGAACAGCAAATTGACGGTGCCGACGGTCAGCAGCAGACCGGTGAGCGCAAACAACAGCAAGGCATGAAACTCGCCCGGTTGCTTGATCTCATTGCGCGCCGGCGGCAGCAGCACCGCCAGGAGTCCCAACATCAGCACCACGGCCTTGAACAGGCGCGCCAGCGGGTCCATCGCCAGCAAGGAGGTCCCGGACTCGAAACTTGCCGGGCAATAACACAAGGCGGCGCAGGCGGTGGCGATGCCCATGGCTGAAATGACAATGGTCAAATCGATGGGCATCGGCCGCTGGGTTTTCGCCTCGACGGCCACGGCCACGCCGAGCAGCAGCAGCGCCGTGATCACCAGCACAGCCTCTGGCAGCAGTTGAATGAATAGTGCGGAGTAGTTCACGGCAGGGAAAGGATCGAGTGGAACAGAGGGGAGCGCAGACCGTCATCTATCAGGGTCACCCACGGCAGCGGATAGATGCCTATGGCCAGCGAAAAAATGCTCAACAGCGAGATGGCGGAGATCTCCGGCCAGGTCAGCGGCGGCAGCGGCGGGGCGGGAGCCACACCTGGCGGCCGCTCCGGGAAAAACGCCCGGTGCATCGCCCGCAACGAGAACGCGCCGGTCACGATGAGGCCCACGGCCACCGGCAGCAACAGCCAGGGATACGACTGCCAGACCCCGATCACCACGGCCACCTCGGCCACAAAGCCGCTGAAGCCGGGCAGTCCCATCGACGCCGCGGTGGCCACCGTGAAGGCCACCGCCGCCCCGGGCAGGGTGCGCCACAAATCGAATTCCCGCAGCGCGCCAAAATCCCGGGTGTGGGTGCGGGCATACACGACGCGCCCGGCAATACCGAAGAGCAGTCCCGCGATGATGCCGTGGGAAATCATTTGCAACACCGCGCCGCGCAAGCCCCAGTGGGTTGCCGTGGCCAGGCCTAACAATATGAGCCCCATGTGGCTGACACTTGAATAACCGATGACGAATTTCAGGTCCTTTTGCTGCAAGGCGGTGAGCGCGCCATAGATGACCCCGATCACGGCCAGCCCGGCAATCACCAGCCGCCACTCGACAAAGCCCAGCGGAAACAACGGCATCGCCACGCACAACGCGCCATACGCGCCGAGCTTCATCACCACGCCCGCCAGCAACATCGAGGCCGCAGTGGGAGCCGCCACGTGGCCGGTGGGTGCCCAGGTGTGAAACGGCCAGATGCCCGCCAGCACCGCAAAGCCGAGGAACAAAATCGGGAACGCCCAGTACTGCAACCCGGGGGCATACTTGAAGCTTGCCAGATCGTTGAGATCGAAGCTGGTGCCGCCGGCCGCCGCATAAGCGACGATCAAGCCGATGAGGATCAAGGCGCTCGACCCGATCGAATACAGGGTGAGTTTCATCGCGCCGTACTCGCGGTTGGTCGACCCCCAGATCGCGATCAGCATGTATTTGGGCAGGATCACGATTTCATAAAACACAAACAGCAAAAAACCGTCGCGGCTGAGGAACACGCCATAGACGCCACCAATGATGGTCATGAAAAACGCGAAAAACGCCCGCGGGCGGGTCTCCACATTCCATGAGAACAACACCCCGGCTATCGCCACCAACCCGGTCAGCAGCAACAACGTTAGACTCAGGCCATCCGCAGCCAGATGAAAGCGAATGCCCAACTCCGGAATCCACGGCTTGTCGAATGACCATGCCGGCGCGTCAAGCCGCTGCAATTTTGTTAGGCAAGCGGCGGCGGCGGCCACGGCCCCGATGATGGAAGCGGCCAAGGCAATGACCCGTGCCAGACCGGCGGAGCGGGCTGGCAGCAGCAGCACTAACAAGGCCCCGGCAAACGCGGAAATGAGTGTCCAGGCGGGAGTCATGAGAGAATGTGGAGAAGGTCGAGGAGCCGCACGGTATCGGCATTGAGACAATGAAGGAGCACTTGGGGCCAGAGCCCGGGAATGATGATGAGGGCTATGGCGGGCCCGAGCAGCCAGCGCTCGCCGGTGGTGAGGTCAGGCCACTTGGCGCAGGCCGGATGGAGCGGACCATGGAACACCAAACGCACCAGCCGCAGGAAAAACACCGCGGTCAGCAACAATCCGATGACCGCCACCGCCGCCGCCCATGGCACCAAGGCAAAGACACCGGTGAACATCAGAAATTCCCCGACAAAGCCGCTCAGGCCCGGCAGCCCGAGCGAGGCAAACAAGGCGATGCCCATCAGGCCGCAGAAGATCGGGGCGCGGGCGCGCAGGCCGCCGAAGTCCGCCAGATTGCGGGCCCCTCCGCTGCGTTGTTCCATCAGGCCGATGCAGAAGAAGATGGTGCTGGCAATGATGCCGTGATTGAACGCCTGCAGGATCGTGCCGGAGATCGCGGCCGCATGCGCGCTGCGATCCGTCTGCACCGCGGCCGCGGCCACCACCGCCATCGCGCAATAGCCGAGATGGTTCACCGATGAATAGGCAAGGATGCGCTTGAGATCGCGTTGGGCCAAGGCCGCCACCGCACCTAACAAAACAGTCACCACCGCCAGCAGCATCAGGGTGGGTGCCAGCGCCGGCAAAACCTCGGGGAAGATCGGCAGCAGGATCCGCAGCAAGCCGTACACCCCCATCTTCGACAGCAAGCCGGTTAGCAACATGGTCACCGGGGTGGGGGCCTCGGCATAGGCGGCCGGCAGCCAGGCGTGGAACGGAAACACCGGCAGCTTCACCGCCAGCCCGAGAAACACACACACCGCCACCGCGCCTAGCAAAAATTGTCCGGTGTAGCCGGTGCTGGCAAAGGTCTTGGCCAGCATCGGGACCAGTTCCTTGTTGGACGCGAGCTCGGCCAGCTGGGAGAAATCCATGGTGCCCACGGAGAGTTGCAGCGCGAGAAATCCTAACAACATGAACACGCTGCCGCCCAGGGTCATGATGAAGAAGCGCAAGGCGGCGCGCGGCGCGCCCGGTCCGCCCCACAGTCGGATGAGCAGATAGGAAGGAATCAGGGTCATTTCCCAGCACAGGAACCACGGGATGAAATGCCGTGCGGTGAACACGCCGAACAACATGCCCTCCAGCACCAGCACCAACGCGCAGTAGGCACGGCCGCCCAATCCCAGCTTGGCCGTGGCTGCCAGCGCAAACAAGGTGACCAGGCTGGTAAGCAACAAGAACAACCACGACGTGCCATCGACCGCGAAGCGCAGGAAAATGCCGGCATCCGGCAGCCACATCGATTGCCAGTTGGCGAGGATGCCATCGGCCGGCAGCGCCCGGTGCGTGCCCATGACGACCACCAGCACCAGCGGCACCAGGGCCCAGAGGATGGCGATGCGGTTGGCGCATGCCTTGCTCATCCCCGACCATGTGCCGAGAACGACCGCACCTAACAATGGAAACAACAGCAGTGAAAGTAACAACATGGCGGATTAAGCGGTGAGCCAGAAGTAAAGGATGAGCAGCACGGAGGCCCCGAGGCCGATCGCGCGGAGGTAGGCCTGCGGGCGTCCGGATTGGCATGCGGATGCGGAATCCGCACTGCCTTGCAAACCGGAGCAGGCTTGGTTGAAGCCGTCGTTCAAGCCCCGTTCATCGGCGGTGCCGGTCCAGCGGCCGAACATTTTGATAAGTCCCTCGGCCAGGGCCATGAGCGGCACAAACAATTGGCGCTCGATGCCGTCCACCACTCTGGCGAACACGGCCAGCGGCGCGATGATGAAGCGGTCATAGGTGGCATCAAAACGCATGCCGTCGCCGAGGAATTTCCACACCCCGCCAAGCTTGCCTTCGAGCGGGTCCGGCGCGCGGCTGTCGCTGGAGGGATTCCGATAGACGAGCCACGAGGCGGTCACGCCCACGGTGACGAGCGTCAACGACAGGCCGATGAGTTTGAGTGCTTCGGGAGTGCCCAGGGCGCCGGCATTGAAATGCGCGCTTTCGCCCATCAGCCATTCCTCGAACCACGGCCAGACGGGTGTGCCGATGAGCGCCAGCAACATCGCACCTGCGGCCAACACAAACAACGGCACCAGCATCACCGGCGGGCTTTCGTGCGGATGGGATACCCCGGGGCTGCGCGGCTTGCCGAAAAACACCAACAATGCCTGCCGCGTCATGTAGAAAGCCGTCAGCAAGGCCGCCGCCGCTGCTAACAAGAACGGGCCATGCCCGCCGGGCCAGATTTCCGCCTGATGCAGCACGGCTTCCTTGCTCCAGAACCCGGAGAAGACAAACGGGAAGCCGGCCAGCGCCATCATGCCGATGGCATAAGTGAAAAAGGTCTTCGGCATGGCGCGGGCCAATCCGCCCATGCGGCGGATGTCCTGCTCGTCGTGGCAACCGTGAATCACCGAGCCGGCGGATAGGAATAACAGCGCCTTGAAAAACGCATGCGCGATCAGATGGAACATCGCCGCCGCCACACCGCCGGTGCCCAGCGCCACCATCATGAAGCCGAGTTGCGACACCGTCGAATACGCCAGAATGCGTTTGATGTCGTTCTGGCCGAGCGCCACGCAGGCGGCATACAACGCGGTGATGCCACCGATCCAAGCGGTGGCGCTCAGCGGCAGCCCGGTGATGCCGCTGTTCATGAAAATCGGATGGGTGCGGGCGACCAGAAACACGCCGGCCGCGACCATCGTCGCCGCGTGGATCAGCGCGGAAACCGGGGTCGGACCTTCCATCGCATCCGGCAACCAGGTGTGCAAGGGCACCTGACCGGACTTGCCCATGGCCCCGACCAATAACAACAACGCCGCCGCCGCCGAGACCGACAAGCCGCCGACGGTGGTGATGCCCGCCAACGAGCCGAGCGCGCCGGATTCTAACAATCCATTGCCACCATCGTAAAACAACAACGTGCCGGTCTGGCCATAGAGCCAGATCATGCCGAGGAAAAACGCCATGTCGCCCACGCGGGTGGTGATGAAGGCCTTTTGCGCGGCCGCGGCCGCGGAGGGTTTTTCAAAATAATAACCAATCAACAGATACGACGCGAGGCCGACCAATTCCCAAGCCATGAACAACAACAGCAAACTGTTGGAATAGACCACCATCAACATGGCACCGGAAAACAACGAGAGAAAACAGAAGAAGCGCCCGAAACGCGCCTCATGCTTCATGTAGCCGGTGCTGTAGAGGAAAATCCAGAACGCGACAAACGTGACCATCGCACCCATCGCCGCACTCAGCGGGTCCAACACCAAACCCACCTTCAATGCCACGTTGCCGAAGCTGAACCAGGTGCTGGCGGTTTCCAAATGGAACGCATGCCCGTGTGCCGGGGCCAGCGTGCAGGTGAAGGCGGCCAGCGCAATCACGCAGGACACACCCAAAGCGGCGAGCGCGAGCCACGAGGCGGGCCGGCCGAGCCGGTCGGACATGAACGCGGTGCTGGCACCGGCCAGCAGCGGCAGCAGCGGCACCATCCACAGCAGGAAGGGAAGATAAGGTTGGATCGCGTCAGCCATGGAGGGAATCGAGGCGGTTGAGGTCGGTGGAGCGGGTGCGCCGGAAATTCATCAGGATGATGGCCAGCCCCACAGCAGCTTCCGCCGCCGCAATGGCGATGGAAAACAACACAAACAGCGGGCCTGTTAGATCAACATCCGGCGGCCCGTATCGCCAGAAGGCGATGAAGTTGAGGTTGGCCGCGTTGAGCATGAGTTCGATGCCGACCAGCACCAGGATTGCGTTGCGGCGGGTCAGCACGGCTAACAAGCCGAGCACAAACAACAGCGCGGAGAGCGTGAGAAGCAAAGGCAGCGGGGTCATCGGCTGGCGGGAGGTTCGGGTTTGGTGCCGGGATCGCGGGCAAACAACGCGGCACCTATCAGCACGGCCGTGAGCAACACACCCACCGCCAGCACCGCCGGCACCGAATTTTCAAAAAGCTCCATGCCCAGCGCCTGGACCGGCAGCGCCGGATTGGCCTCATCCGCAGTCGAGAGCGGCAGGCCCTGGGAAAACGCATACAGCAGCATGCCCAACACCGGAGCCACACAGGCGAAGCCGAGCGCCAGCGAGCGCGGGCGGCGGGCGACTTCTTCCGCCTCATCGCCCGGGCGGGTGATGAGCAATGCGAACACGATCAATATGGCCACGCCGCCGACATAGACCATGAACTGGACCAAGCCGATGAAGTCCGCGCCCACGCTCAGATAGAGCACGGCGACGAGCGCCAGCGCCAGGGCTAACAGCAACGCCGCGTGCACCGGGCGCGCCTTCCACACCGCGCCCAGTGCGGCAAGAAGGATTAACGGGGAAATCAATAACAGCGAAATCATTCGGCGAAGTGGTAGCGGCGGGTGGCCGGAGCCAGGCGGCGGTTGAAGAACACGGTGATGAGGATGCAGGGAATGAGCAGCGGCACGGCGCACAACAGCCAGCCGAGAGCGCCTTGGCCCGCATAGTGCCAGATGGCGGCCACCGGCAGCGTGAGCAGGGACACCGGGATGAGGCAGAGCCAGGCGAAGCGCATCAATTGGTCGATGCGCACACGCGGGAAGGTGGCGCGGATCCACAGGAAGACGAAGATGACCACGGCGAGTTTGCCGAAAAACCAGATCCACGACGGCACCCAATCCAAGCCCGGCAGTGGGGCTTGCCAACCGCCGAGAAACAACGTGATGCCGAGCCCGGAGATGGCGAACAGCCCGAGGTACTCACCCATGAAGAACAAGGCATACTTGAAGCCGGAATACTCGGTCATGTGGCCGGCCACAATTTCCGACTCGCCTTCAGGCAGGTCGAACGGGCAGCGGTTGGATTCCGCGATGGCGGCGATGAAAAACACAATGCCAGCCACCAGGCCCCAGGGTGTTAGAATATTCCACGCCGGGAGGAATCCCAGATGGAACCCCGCCTGCGCATTGACAATGCCGGTGAGCGTCAAAGTGCCGGAAAGCATCACCACGCTGAGCGCGGAAATCATCAGCGGCAGTTCATAACTGATCATCTGGGAGATCGCGCGCATCGCGCCGAGCATCGGAAACTTCGAGCCGCTGGCCCAACCGGCGATGAACACCGCCAGCTCGGTCATGGTGCCCACCGCGAAAAAGAACACAATGCCCAGTTCCAACGGCACCGGAACCCACTCGCGGCCATAGGGAATGACGCCCAACGCCAGGATCGACGGGATCACGATCAGAATCGGGGCTAACAAATGCAAAAACCACTCGGCCTTGGTCGGCACGATGTCTTCCTTGGTGAGCATTTTGATGCCGTCGGCCACCGGTTGCAGAATGCCGAAGTAGCCCGCGCGGTTCGGGCCGAGGCGGTTCTGGACCCGCGCCAGCGTCTTGCGTTCGATCAACGACAGCAGCGCGAAAGCTGTTAGGAAAACGGCGACCACCACGGCGGCGGCCGTGACGAACGAGCCGAGCGCGACCAGCCAGTCGGGGGCCTTGACGGCTTGCAGCCCCATTTCCACCAGGCGTTGGGGCAGCCGCGGCAGTGACTCGCCGGTGACCAGCGGTTGCTGTACGGTTTGCGCCAATCCCAAGGTTGGAAAAGCACCCACCAGCAGCGCGATCCACGCTGGCAGTCTCATTTGGCAGCTCCTTTATTGATAGTCATTTCCCGTTGTTTTCAATGAATTCCTGCATGAACCGGCCATTTGTACCGGCGCACGCCTGCCACTCCCGCAGGCCCATTCGCGGTGCATGGGGACACCCACCTGCGGGCGGCAGGTGGCCCGGAGCAAAATCCAATATTTGATTGGGAAACGCGCATTCATGCAAAGGAGCGGCCCCTTGGGGCAGGTTGGGGGAGCGTGCGCGGCAGTTGTCTCCACCGCAAGCGGCCGAAGCAAGCAAATTTTTCATTTTGGCTGCCGGAACCCCTGCCTTGACACAGCCACGGCCAGTGCCCACATTAGCGTATCGGCCGCACCCCGGCTGTCACCGGCGCGGTCAGCTTTACACGCCAAGTCCTAACCAATAATCCCATGAGCAACCCTGCTGAACCAGCCCCTCCGGCTGCCACCGATAGCGGCGCCACACCGGTCGTGAGACCGAGTTCAAGCGGAGCCTCGCCGACCAAGCCCGTGCCGGGGCAGCGGCGCAAATCGCAGATCGTGTTTTTCAGCTATCCCAAATTCCTGTATGTGTGGCCGTTGATTTTGGTGACGGCGCTGTTTCCGCTGCTTGGCGATCTGATCAGCCCGCAGGCCGAGGGCTGGGTCATCGTGGTCACGTTGCTCATCGTGTTAATGGCCATGGGGTTTGACCTCAGCCGGAATCTGACCATTTCCTGGGGTGTCACCGTCATCGCCAGCGTGTTCTGCATCCTGTGGCTCAAGGATGCCAAAAACGTGCTGTTCTTCAATGAGATCGGCCATTATCTGACCTCCAAAAATCCGGTTGTTTCACGCGACTGGCAATATCTCTTCGCGCTGTTCGGCGGCATTCTCTATCTCATCATGTGCGTCAATGCGCACGTCAACCAGCGCTGGCGTATCAGCCACAACGAAATCGAGCATTTCGCCATGCTCAGCAAGGATGATTCGCTCGGCCGCGGCGCCAAACGCATCATCACCAGCTACCCGGATTTTCTGGAGTTGCTGCTGTGCGGTGCGGGCACCATCCAAATTTACAGCGCCCAAGGCGGAGTCCTGCTGCGCAGCATTCCCAATGTCCCATGGTTGTTTTTCCGCAGCACGGCCATCAGCCGGATCCTGGAGGCAACCGAGGTTTCCGCCTCCAGCACCGAGGAAGAAGCCGACCATCAGGAAGGTTCAGGAGCCAACGAAGAACTCAGTGACGGCCACGGCGGGTGATTCCCAGACAACTGTTAGCCAGAACCGTTTCCTGCCAGGGTTCTTAAAGGCCGAAAGTATGCAGTTAGGTCAAATTTTTCGTCTCGGGTCTTCAAGTCTTGCGTCTTGGGTCTGAGGCGAAGCCTCGCTAGTCACCATAGTGAAACCGGCACTGCATGATCACCAGCACCTGGCCCTCGACCCGGTAAACCAAGCGGTGTTCCTGCGTGATTCGCCGCGACCACCAACCCGCCAGACTACCCTTGAGCGGTTCCGGTTTGCCTATCCCCGCAAACGGAGTTCGCAACGCCTCCCGGATCAATAAGTTGACCCGTGACAAAATCTTCCGGTCTTGTTCCTGCCAGTGGAGGTAATCCGCCCAGCCACCGGGCAACCACATCAATCGCATAACTCACCGGGCTGGAGCTTCCCCAACGCAAAGTCCGCCAACCCCTGCCGGATCTGTTCCGCGTTGGCCGGGGTGGAGAGCAGATGCAACGTTGCCGCCATCGCTGCGTATTCATCCGCCGCCAGCACGACCACGGTTCCCGCACCATTGCGGGTAATGGTGATCGGTTCACGGTCACGATTGGCAGCGTCCATCAGTCCGGCCAAACCGTTTCTTGCCTCAGTGTAGGAAATCGTTTGCACGGCTCCAAGATGCCGCAAGAACAGAATTCTGTCAATGTGGAATTCCGGGTAACAAAGTGACAGACAGGTAACTAAGTGACAGACAAATTATAAATTCAGGTGGCGCATCGTACCTCTCTGAGTTGCCGTGACACTTTGAGATCCCGACGGCGGTTTCCCTCGACCTTGCGCTCCCAGAATTCCACGTTGCTTTTGGGCGCGCGGCAGCAGTCCGGACAGCCGTGCCAGAAGCAATGGGGCGGGTTTGATGATCCCGCCACATTTGATGCAGCCATCGCCAAGGGCCTGGCTGGTGGTGATGTTTCCTCTCCGGAAAAACGCCGGGCCGACAACGCCGCCGTGAGCGCTCAGGCGGCCGGGGTCGATTATTCCGGCTTCGTCTCTCGCTGCTTGAAGCTGCCCACCGTGCATGACACCACCCAACTGCCTGCCGTCTGCACAGAATTGCCCAGCGCGCGCGATTTGCGGCCCGGCGACCTGCTCAACATCCCGCACCGCCATGTGATCCTCCGCGCCGGTTGGTCCAACCCGGAGCACACCTGGCTCTATTATTATCAAACCGGCGGCGCTCCCGATTATTGAAAACCCGGCCTCAAACAAGCGCCGCTGGACGCCCTCCTCGCCCTCGGCTACACACCACTGCGCTACCGCGGCATGGCCCGCGAGGTCGCGCCGGACAGCAAATCCGCCAAGGAAGCGCTCACCCGCGGCGTCAAAGCCACCGCCATGGCCGTGCCCTACCCAACCATCGGCGAGCCGTGAAAACACATGACCCCCGCTCCTATTCTAACGCGACAATCCGGAGGTCCGATCGGGGGTGCTGATTGTCGCGGTGCTGCGGGCCACGTGCCCGCGCCACAGTGTGGGTCGGGCACGTGGCTCGGACCCAAGCTCGTGTCTGGATGACATGCGTCTCAAGGCGCGGCGGCCGCAACGCGATAGAATCCCCGGTTGTGTGCTGGTGTTTTGGCAATCGTGATTGTTGTTGTACCGGCCGTGGCGGTGAACGCCGGGAAAGCCTCCAGCCACTGGCCTGCAGCCAGGGTTTCCGACACTTCAACCCGATAGGTCCGTCCCGGGACTGACGACCAAGTGAGTCGCACAGTATCACCCGGCAGGTTCTCCACCGTCTTCAGCGCAAACACGGAAGACCTATCGGCAGGCGAGGTTCCGGCGATCACTTCCTGGCCATCGTTCTGGCCATCCCCGTCGGAGTCCGCCACGACGGGATTCGTGTGATAGACATCGGTCTCCATGATATTGGTCAGCCCGTCGTGATCCGTGTCGAACACATCGAGCGACGGATCCGCCACGGCAGACACCTGCGCCTCATCAAACTGCAGCGAGGTCACCGCCACGTTGCCGGGCGGCCCGCTGAAATGCAGTTCCAATATGACTCCCTCGCCTGACACCGGCGACGCGCTGGCTGCCGCAATCCGGGCACTGCCTGCGGCCGGCGAATGAAACGCCACCGTATGATTCGAGCCAAGGGCGCCCACCCGCACTTCCAGGAGCGTGAGTGCGGGGTCATAACTTACGGATAGATCCAAGCCGTAGATCGCGGGTTGGGGCGTTTTGACCAGCAGGCATGCCGTGTTGGGATCGGGCGTGTTGACCGCGTCATGCACCAGGGCATACGCCACCGCCCCCGATTGGATGATCGACTGTGGCACGCTCGCGGGACTCCAATTGCCCGAGACATCACCAAGCAGCACCGCCGTGAAATCCTGACCTGTCAGATTGGCGTTGAGCAGGTTATAGGTCCGCTGGTCCGGCAGGAAATCCCAGACCCGTCCGGCACCGGGGAATGGCACCGGATTGATCCCGACCGCAGCTCCAAGGATATAGGAAGCATCCATCGCGGAGATGATGCCATTGCGGTTCACATCGGCCGCGCGGGTTTCCTCGGCCGACAGCGTGATCAAGCCCGCCGCCTTTTGCAGCACCAGCGACGCGTCATACGCGGTGATCGCACCGTTCACATCATTCGCCTTCGTCGGAGTTAACATATAACTCCCGGTCGGAATGCTGGTCATGGCAAAAGTTCCGTTAGATCCGGTGGTGGCGGGGAAACTGCCCACGCCCGCCAGCGACAATGCCGCACCCGGAACCGCGGTGCCGGTCTTGAAATAACGCACCGTTCCTGATAGATCAAAGAACCCGTTCACGGTGAACAAACCGTCGCTGCGCGAGGCCGTCACGGCTCCGTCATTGAGTGACACACTCTCGATCGCCAGCGGCGATGAAACCGGCGGGCTGCCGATGACATTGAAGCGCAGGATCACCAGCGACCCGCTGCCGCTCACCGCACCCGCATTGGCCACCGATAGCACCGCCCGGCCGGCGGTGTTGAGATTGGCAGCCAGTGCCCAGCCGGCGGTTACCGTGCCGACACGGGCACTGACCGCCGACAGCACCGCCGGATTCCAGGTGATCGTTAGATCCGCGCCGAGCAACCCGACCAAGTTGGATGCCGACACCGCAATGTCCACCTGACTGCCGAAATTGCCCAATGTGTTAGGCGCTGACACCACCACCCCGGTGTCCTCGAAGCGGAAGCCGTTCAGCAGGGTGCTCTCGGTGAGGTCGGGATTGATCACCTTGACATCCACCGTGGCCGGAAAATGGGCGGGCGTGACGCAGGTCAATTGGCCGGAGTTGATTATCTGGACATTGCTTGCCAGCACTCCGCCGAACAACACCGAGATGCCCGGCTCAAACAACATGCCGCTCAGGGTGACTGATGTGCCACCCGTCGCCGGACCGCTGCCCGGAGTCACCGAAGCCAGGGTCGGCACGTTGCTCACCGTCACCTGATGCGGCAACACCGGCGTGCCGCTGAACGCCTCGCTGATGCCATCCGTCGCCACCACATAATACTCCAGGCCCGGCGCCACCACCGCCGAACCGGGGAGGGTCGCCGTCCAGGTATTTCCTGTTAGGTTGGCCGCAGACATCGCGGTGTAGGCGCCTGTGGCACCCAAGGCCCGGTAATGGACGGTCACGGCTGTCACCCGCAGGTTGTCCGCTGCGGTGGCCGTGACGCGCATCCCGCGTGCCGGGGCTGCGGTCGTCACCGGCACGTGCATGATGGTCGGCGCAACCGTGTCGATCGCCGATGCCATCGCCACGTTGGAGAAATCACTCTCCTGGAAGTCCGTGCTCAAAACGCTGAATTTGTAATACATCGGAACCGCGGGGGCCACCGCGAGATCGTCATAATTCTCCGAGCCCGGAGGAATCACGGTGGTGTTGAGCTTCACCCATGGCCCGGACGCGCTGGCGGCCCGATAGAGGTTGTAGCCAGCGAGCAAATCGAAATCATCCTGCTGCCATTGCAGGTGAATCGCCCCTTCCTGGCCGTTGGCTTGCAGGGTCATGGCCGCCACTTCCATGGAGCGCACCTCAAAACGGAAGCGCCCGACATCATAGCCGGAAACCAACCATGGATCATCGGCAGCAACTGCATCCGAGATGCGCATCAAGTGATAGCCATCACCGCTCATCGGGGTGATCCACGCCGATCCCTGCCACGTCCGCGAATTCAACCAACCGTTGGTCATCGGTTGAAAATCCGCATCCCGCGGCGTGACTTGGAAGTCGGTGTGCGGCGAACTCGGCCCGAAGGTCACGAACGGCTCGACCGTCCTGTCCATGTCCCGGTTGAAGGTCACTGTGAAATCCGCGCGTTCGGTCCCTAGCTTGGGCACCGATTCCGCCGGGATGCCGTTGATCAAGACCTGCTCGACGAAGGGAAACGTGGTCGTGTAGCCATGGGCAGGTGCCGGGGCGTAATCGACGCGCGAAGTGGTAAAGTTGTCTTTGTAATCGACGATCATGTGGTCGATCAATGTGGTGGATGTGGTTCCCCAGTAATTGAAGTTCATCGCTGAGTAAGTATTAGCAGTGCCCCCCGCACGGACGCGCATCCAGGTGTTGATATTCGGATCCCAATACTTGTTTAGGAACGCATTATTCATGATGTCACCCCGCATGCGCGGACGAACAAAATTGAGTACTTTTCCGTTGGTCACCTCGGCGTTGAGTTGGGCCGCCGTCCATGTGCCGGGAAGCTTGAGGATGAACGCCAGTCCGTTGTAATAATTGTTGTTCTCCCGAAGTGGGGTGATTGGGTTTATGTTACGCCACGGACCAAACCATGATACCAGACGTTCCGCGCCAGCGGCACCCGAATTTCGCATGGCCACCGCATGCTTGAGGATCACCGACAGGGACAATGGGTAACCGGGAGCCCAGTTCACGTAATTCATGGGAGATCCGTCCAGCCAGCGGTATTCCCCCGGGCTTCCCTCATCGGTCAATCCGATCAGATAGGTGAGTGGATCTGCGCCCGACTGCACCCACGTAACGCCGGTGGGTTCGGCAAGATAGTTTGTGAGAAATGTTTGTTCCGTTAGGTCAGAGATGCTGGTGACATTGCCACCGAAGTATTGGGCAATCAAATCCGCCTGTTGTAAGTGAGTGCTGCTTTCGGCGGGCAACGATACGTATGTGTAACCATTCTGCGCAACCGCATGGTACATCCCGCGCCAACCGCTAGGGGCACTGAGGTTAAGATAAACCCCTCCAAAGTAACGGCTGTCGATGCACGTTGGCGGGGTGATGCTCAGTGGGTAGTTGTTCTCATTGTCCTGAAGAAACGTGGAATTAATCATTCTTGGAGGTTCAGGGTTGCCGGCGTTCGCGACCCGAGGAGTGAGCCAGCCTGCGTCTAACAGGCATCCTTCCAATGACTCTACCGTTAGGCTGCCACCGAAGCGCAGCTTGTGGAAGATGGTGTTTTTGATTTGCACCGCATTGATGTTGGCGCTGCCCCCGTTGTCCGAATCAAAGTAGGCATGATCGATCAAACGGAATCCACTGAGATTGGCGCTGCGGACCTTGACGTAGGACATGTCCGCGGTTCCTCCGCTCTGAACTTGAATGTTCACGTTTTGGCCGGAAACCATGTAGGAAGGAAACATCGACACTGGTAGTTCACAGGTGCCTTGGACGCGCAGGTTGCCGCGCACGATCATGTTGCCGGTCTGGGGTCCGGGATTGTAGGGGTCGTCACTGACCGCCCCCCACTGAAGCTGCGTGCCCGGCATGACGGTGAGGGTGGCACCTTTCTCGATCAGGACGGGTCCACCCACGATCCAGTATTCATCCGCGGTGAGCACCATGTCGGAGCTGATCACGGTGGGCAGGTTCTTGCCGCGCTGGACGACATACTTGAACCGGTTGATCCGGGTGTAGGGTTCGGTATTTTCCAGATTCCATCCATCGTAGAAGTTGATTGTGAGTTCGAATTCGATCACGTGCTCGTTGGGACAATCCTTCGAGACCTCAAACACGAAGGGACGATTGACTCCGGTGATGACCCCTTGGGAATTGTAGATGAATCCATTGTCGGTGGTATTGAAGGGGCCGATGTTGCCCAAGGAAATCTCGGGCACGGTGACGGTGACATAGGGGTCCGGCATGACCGCTCCCTCGGCCCAGGCCTGGAGGTAAGCGGTGACACCTTCCGCCTCGCCGGCGCGGTTCATCAACTCCAAGGCGAGATGCACGGTTTCGCCGGAATCCACCCTCCCGTCTCCGTCGTTGGCCGGGTCGATGCCCTTGTCATCGAACATCCAGGTTTCCAGCAAAGTCACCCCGGGCTGGGGAGGTTCGGTGATGGCCCTGTAGATATCGAGGTTGGGACCGGAGTTGACCAGGCTGCCCATGATGAAGCGTGACGACCAAATTTCGCGTTGCCAGAAATACGAACGCATAAGGGCTGCCGCGCCGGAAACAACGGGTGCGGCCATGGAAGTGCCGCTCCAGGCGGCATAGTCGTCGCCAGGCAGGGTGCTGAGGATGCCTTCACCTGGCGCAGCCAGATCACCCTTGAGATTAGTGAACCAACAGGGTTTGCCTTCGGCATCACTGGCCATAACTCCAATCACGTATTTCAGCGCAGCCGGATACATCGGGGGCTGGTAAGGGCCGCCATTGCCGGCTGACGCTACCAGAACGGCTTGAGCGAGCGCGACTTGGAGTGTGTCGGCTACGAGTTGCGAGTATTGGGAGCCACCGAAACTCATGTTGATGACATCGGCCCCATTGTCCACAGCGTAGAGCACAGCCTCGGAGATGTCGGTGGTGGTGAGTGCGCCCGAGTAATGAGCCGCGCGAATCGGCATGATTTTGACCCCAAAGGCCACGCCGACGCCTCCGAGGTGGTTGAAGGCAGTAGAGGCGATGATTCCCGCCACATGGGTGCCGTGGCCATGCAAGTCGATGGGATCGCCGGAATGGCTGCGGGAATCGGAGGTGACGCTGCAGCCATGGATGTCGTCGATGAAGCCGTTGCCGTCGTCATCGATGCCATTGCCGGGAATTTCCCGCGGGTTGGTCCAAATATTACCGACGAGATCCTGGTGGTTGTAATCGGTGCCGGTGTCGATCACGGCCACCACCACGTCACTATAACCGCCCATCGGAGCACCATTGAGTTTGAGATAATTCCATGCGGCCTGGGACTTGGCTGCGGCGTGGTGCCATTGCTGCGGCATCATCGGGTCGCTGGTGCTGTCGGGCAGCCCGGTGATGGGTGGGTCAATGTCGCACAACTTATATTCATGGACTGGTTCGGCACATTCCACGGCGGGGTTGGCCTTGAGGTCGGCGATGACTTTTTGCAGATCGGTGCCGGCGGGCAATTGCAGGCGGCACCAGCGGAAGAGCGCGGCCCGTTGTTCCGCCTGCGGGTTGGGAGCGAGCGCCACGCCGCCCGCAGCTTGCGGCACAGCGGGTTGGGCCGGCTGTTTGGCGCGCCCGAAGACCGGCTGGACCGCGGTCACTCCATGCTTGCCTAACAAAGCAGTCAATTCGTTTTCCGCGGCCAGCGCCTGGCCGGCAGCCTGCGCCGCGCGGTCGGCTTGCGTCCAGACGCCTGCCGCCACCGAGGCCTTGCGGAGTTTGACCACCACTTCAAGCGGCTCGGCCGCCGCGTCCGGCGGCACTCCGACCGCCACCGCGCCCGGTTGCAGATTGCCGCCGGATGCCGGCGGCGAGCTAGGCTGGGCCGCCCATTGTTCGATGGCATTTCCCCCGCCGACCGGAACGCCCACCGCGCCACCCGAGGCGGCGCTTGCCGCAGAATCCGCGTCCATGCCTGCAAGCGCAACTAACAACACAACCCGCCGGACGGGGGAACCTATCGTGCGCAGGATGAAGGAGGCGTCCATGGTTTTGCTAGTATGATTGGGATTCAGGAGGTAGCCCCACCACGGAGCATGCCCTTAGCGCAAAGTGAATGATTCATTCCACGAGCACCAGAATTTATTTATAGGACTCGCCGACGGCCTTGAACCAGGCGTTGGCCATGAGTTGGTGGCCGGAATAGGTGGGGTGGACTGCGTCCCCGACTCAGTATCAGGCGGGGGCCTGCTTGCAGGCGTCATCGCAAACTAAGTGACAGACACGCAAACTAAGTGACAGACAAATTATAAATTTCTGTTGACGCGTCTGTCCAAGGGCGACGTGGCTGCCTTTGCGTAGCGGCAATCGCTCAACCTGCAGGCGGTGGTTCAGACGCGGCCTGCTCGGCGGCGGCCTTGTCCTTGGCCTCCTTGTCGGCCTTGGCTTTGGCTTCCTTGGCGGCTTGGGCGGCGAGTTTTTTGTCTTCGTCGGCCTTGCGGCGGGCGGCGACTTCGGCGGCTTGGAGCGGGCGGAGCTTGGCGTGGTAGTCGGTCGAGCGCGCCAGGCGTTCCTTGTGAAACAACAGGCTGTCGAAGCGATCCAAACTGCTCAATTCGTACTCGCCATCCATGTAGATGGAATCAAACGGGCAAACCTCGGCGCAAATCCCACAGTTCATGCACACCGACACATCGATGTCGAACACCTTGGGACGTTTGAGCGACTTGCCGTTTTCATCGCGGTCCAACACGATATAGATGCACTGCGGCGGACATTCCTTCTCGCAGATCGAACACGCCGTGCAGCGCAGCCCCGCCATCGCGTCGTCCCCGTCATAGGCCAGGAATGGGAAGTTGCGGAAGTTCGGGCTGATCGGCGCGCGTTCCTCGGGATACTGCACGG
>CAIKDP010000367.1 GCA_903826205.1 Akkermansiaceae bacterium | reverse complement strand
TCACCGAACTTTATCTCGTCCGAATCCCTCGCGCGAAGCGCGAAGCGCTACAGGATTGCGAACTCAATGCAAGGCATTGGTAGTTGGCCTGACGCAGATCCGAGGATTTCGCCCGCTGAACCGGGTTCTGAGGGGTCGTTTAACTAAATGTATCTGTTAATGCAAGTTCCGACGTATATGAGTTTGTAATTTACTACTCATGCTTATGTTTCGTTGGCATATATTTATGAGACTTTCATGTATTAGTAGGTGGTTTTGTCTAATGATTACGGCGGTGTCGTTGGCATTGTCTGCTTGTAAACATATGGGTATGGATCCTTCATTTACACACCTAATTGAACAAGCGACAAGCGGCAAACCCGAAGCGCAGTTGATTCTTGCGCGTTACTATTTTGAAGGACGGGGATGCAAACGTGATATATTGGCCACTGAAAGGTGGTTGAACGCGACCCAAGCTGGAGTGATGCATGACGCTGATCTTGAATTCTGGGTGGCAGATGCATTTGCCCGTGGGGATGGGGTCGAAAGTTGCAGCGATAAAATGCGCCTATGGCTTCAGCGTGCAGCAGAACATGGTTTACCGGAAGCTCAATTGCAGTTGGCAAGAAACTGCTGTCGCGGCGATCCATCCAAGGCCGTGCAATGGTTTATGAAAGCGGCTCAACAACGATCCGGCGAGGCGGCAAGAGAATTGGCCATCTGTTATCGAGATGGAACCGGGGTTGAAACGGATACTGAGGCTGCCATCCGGTGGTTCCGATCTGCAATCGAATTGGGCGATGCCGACTCAGGTTACCTACTTTGGTTAGAATTGAAGGATAAGGGCAAGAACGCGAACGATTTTGACGAGGCTTTCAAATGGCTTACCAAATCCGCTCAAATGGGATGTACCAGTGCCCAAGCAGATTTAGGACTGCTGTATGAGCTTGGAAAGAGGGTGGATATGGACATGGAAAAAGCAATCGAGTGGGACAAAGAAGGTGCCTTGGGGGGAGATTGGAGCGCTGCCCTCCAACTTGGGGGAATCTTAGTCAACGGAACGGGTGGCGTGGCCAAAAGCGAGAAAGAAGGAAGCATGTGGCTTGAAATCGCGGCGGAGACAGTTCCTGACCTTAGTGGTGCTGTCAGGGATAGAATTAGGGCTCGGATTCCAGAGAAATTCCTCGCCAGAGCAAAACAGGACGCGGCGCAGATGATAGCGAGAATCAAAACGCACAAAGCCAAGCAAGTGAAAGACAGAATTAGAAGCTCAGGGTCGGTTCCATCATCCGCATTTTGAAACTGTGAGATACGCAATTTGGGCGTAAGCGGGGTCCATAGCGCCGTATGAAGATTCTAGCGGACCTGTATCATAGGCGTCATAGTTTGCCGATCTATGACAGTTATGGTAAGCGGTCAACAGAACCCCCCTATCCAAGACGGGTCGGTTTATCGTAGTGTGGTCTCCTATGTCAACCCCGACCGATCCATCATCAGGCACCATCGTCAAATCCGACCGCACCGGCCGCGTCCGTGGCAGTGGTGATGCCGGCGGCTACAAGCCATCTGGTCGCTGAGTTGGAGGATGGCGTGATGCTTGGAACTTCCCCCTTGTCCCCGCCCAACCGCCGTGCTATTAGACGGGAACGCAATGACCGCCACCCTGCCATGCCCGACCGCCGCCACCTTCCCGGTGTCCGTCCGGCGTCGCGAACCGGGCCGAATCCGGGGCAAAACACCCGTCTGCGGCGGTGCTAGCGCCGGTTTAGGGCCGGTTCGGCGTCCGACCCGACTCAGGTCGCCAGGACCTGGAAATACGCGTAACCAATTGGATAGCAAAAGGTTAGTGAGAAATCCTCTGGGTGCCAAAGCCATGCATGTGGCTTGCTACGGGTACAGGTTCTATGACCCGCTGACGGGCCGTTGGCCATCGAGAGACCCGATCGAAGAAGAGGGTGGGGTGAACCTGTATGGGTTCGTGGGAAATGAAGGGCTGGATAGATGGGACGCACATGGAAAGCGGCCAGCTTATGTCCAATTGCCAGGCGATCCGGCGGCGCCTGTGTGGACGCCCTCGCCATTTGTTGACGGTCGTCCACGCGATGGTTGGGTTAGTTATTTTTCCAAATTCGAGGAAGCTGATGGAAAGCGATTTTCCGACCAGAAATTATGGGAAGTCCTCTGGTCGACCCCTGGGACATTTCATTCTAATAATCCAACCAACCCAGATCGTCCGGATAAACCGATGTCGCATATCGTAATTAACCTGCCGCCAAACGATTTCGAATCAGTCGTGGGCGGTTATTATGGCGCAACATATCAATTCGCTGACGTTAAAGGTACGAGTGCCGATGACTGTTGTGTTTATGTTTCGGTTGAAGTGAAAGTTGACAGTCTGGAGATGAATTTACACGAAATCCAAAACGCATGGACCCCGTACTATGATTTTGCGGCCCACGAACTTGCTCACATCCGCTCATTCTCGGCACGGGTAAAGAAGATTGTGGATGACCGAAACAAACTTGACAAGCCATGTTTCAAGAATCCCGCCGAAGCATTAGCGAAGGCAAAATCTGAACGGGACGCCATCTTCGCTTTAACTGTAGAAGCGAGAGTGATTGAGCAGAATCACGATGGAGCGTTGTGGATCTCGGGTTCAATTTATGGAACACCTGCGAAATTTCCAGGTTACCGTTGGGGCGGGAGTTCCAGAGCTGGAGGACCATTGCCCTAACCTACGTCACGCTCAGGCTATGAAGAACATGAAGAATAATCCGAAAAGAACTACCTGCCATTTTTGTATTCCACCAGTCTAAATTTCTGGCCACAGCCGCAAGTGTCTGTACGATGAAGGCCCGTGTTCCAAAGTTCCTTTTGCGCTGGTTGATCGGCCTTCTCGCGGCTTTCCACTTGATCGTCGGCATCGGGTGTTGGAGGGAACGGCACGATGTGCGTGTAATACGGGAACAGTATAAAGCAGAGGAACGCGAGTTGAGAGAGAAGCTTGGTGAAATTCATGAAGGAGATTCACTGAAGAAAGTCCGGCGGTTGCTCCCAAATGCATACTATGCTGACTTGGTGGATGACACAGGTAAAATTAGGGTTTTTCTGCGGACTGGTTACAGTGAGGACTCAAGTTGCACGAACGTATATATGGAAATTCAGTCTATTTCAATTGTCTCCGGAAAGGTTGTGAACTCGAATGAAATTGGTGCCGGTGGGAAGCACATGGATCGCTTTACGCTGCCCACTCCCTGGTATTACTTCAAGCGCGCTTGGTACTCCTCAGCCGTCAAGTGACAATCTGAGGACGCATCAGCTCAGACAGGCTGTGGCTGTGACATCCACGACGGGTCCTGCCGCGGCGGCTGGTTGCCAGTGGGACGGCAGCAGTGAGGTCGTCGTGGGGGTGGTCATGGCAGGCGTCCGAGCACAGCGGTGAGGCGGTTTCCGGATTGTGGCCATGGCGGGCGCCTCCCCTACCTCACTTCCCGCTTGTCCCCGGCCAGCCGCCGTGCTATCAGACAGCCACGCAATGACCGCCACCCTTCCATGGTCGACCGCCGCCCTCTCTTCTGGGGCTGTTCGGCGTCCTGAAGCGGGCCGAATCCGGGGCAAACCGCCCGTCTGCGGTGACTCAAACGCCGGTTTTGGGTCGATTTTCCGCCCGACCCGACCCAAATCGCCGGGACCCGGAAAATCGCGTAAGCCATTGACTTGCAACAGGTTAAATAACAATTTCTCTGGTGAGAAACCCATGCATGTGGCTTGCTACGGGTACAGATATATGGACCCGTTGACAGGCCGCTGGATGAGCAAGGATCCTATAGGGGAAAGGGGTGGGGCTAACTTGTATGGGTTCGTGGGGAATGATGGGATGGATAGGGTGGACATGCTTGGAATGAAGGTTTTCGTAATCGCCAGAAACCTAGAGTTCCTAACAGACGACATCAAGACAAGAGCTAACGACATTCTCTCCAATCCAGCAGAACGTTTTAGCGGCGTGCGCAATATTCAGGATGTCTTTAATTTCTATCATAGAAAGACCGAGCATTGTATATTGGTTGTCTCTTCTGAATGCAAGGAAGACAAAAAGGATGGCAAAATCGTCGGATTCAAAGGTGTAACCGCATACGACACGTGGGATTTCCAATCTGACAGCAAGATTCACCACCCAGCTCAGGATTTTGAAGGGAAGGGAAAGTTTGATCATTATCAACGGACAAGAATCGAGCCGATTGTAGGCGATGACTCGTTCGATCAGAAGGTTAGAACAGCCGCCAATGCGTCCCATCTCGCACAGGATGGCGGACAATACGACATTGGCGGTAAGGGAAGAAACAATTGCTGCGACTGGGTAGCGAAGACGTTAAACGGCGTAGGGCTCAAATACTCCAATCCGAATCCTGCGCCATTTGGTGATGCACCTTCTGCCGGCGATAAGTCAGAGGAGATTATTCGCAAGGCAGTTGATGTTCAGAATCAAGCATCTGACGCTGTGGATGGCACCAAAAAGGCAGCGGAAGAAATAAACAAGCAAATACATCGCATTCCGGGTATTGGGATGGATCCCCTGGGTCCAATTCCCTGGCATCGGATTCGATAATTACGCGAAGGATTTATTTTACGAATATGAATCGCGTTATCCTAACTATTGTCTTTGCCTTCTTTGTATCTTGCGAGGAAAAGAAGGAAAATATTTCGACAAGGGATAGGGAGCATTCCGGCGGTCCAGCGCAAATGCTGGAGTCATCGACTCGCCATCTCACTGACATCCGTATTCCAGGAAAAAGTCTTTTTCCTGGAGTTAGGAGTGTCTCTAATCTAAATCGGTTAGTATCGAACAAAAGCGGTGAGTCCATTTCGATTCGGCTGGCATTTGATAAGAAAAGCAGTGACGAAGTCAAATGGGAAGTGCCTGAAGTGCGTCGTGGGTGGATCAAGGTCACTTCAAATGACGGTGCGATTCGCCTACTGCCGGGGCGGAAAATCGAAATCACGAAGAATGGAAAGGTAAGGGATCTCGTAGGTGTTCCGGGCTGGATGATCGTGTTCTCTCCGAGCCACGGCAAATCGACTGATGGTATCGGCACTACATGTCTCTATCTTTGCAACATTATAGAGCCCATAGAGCCCAGCGATTTGCCGATATTCCGGCTATCGCTACAGGTTGAGAAGGGAGTTCGCTACATTCCGGTTTCTATTGAATTTAGCAATGACTTTGATGGAAGCCGAGGAAATTGGTATGTTCACACAGGAGTATAAACCTATAATCCACAGTTGAGGATGGCGGATGGTGTTGGCGGTCACCCTAAGGGCACCACCAAATGAGCACATGTTAGAAAAGATCGGTGTGGAAAACTCTCATGCGGGCAGGGTCCAGATTTCCCGCAGACGGGCCACGGCTTCGCTCCAGGGAGCATCTTGGTAGAGTCGGACCCGGACCCACCGGATGAATCGTCGGGTCCGCTGCTAGGCCAAGTTCAGTCGCTGACACCGAATCTCACACACTTCCCGCTTGTTCCCGCCCGACCCCCGTGCTATCAGACAGCAAAGCAATGACAACCGCCCTGCCATGGCCGACCGCCGCCACCTTTCCGGTGTCCAAGCGGCGTCGTGAAACCTGCCGGATCCGGGGCAATGCGCCCGTCTGCGGCGGCTCCAACGCCGGTTTAGGGCGGATTCGGCGTCAAACCCGCCCCAGGTCGCCGAGACCAGGAAATTCGGGTAACACGTTGGATAGCAAAGAGTTAACTAGCAATCAACCAGCCGGCAATACCATGCATGTGGCTTGCTACGGTTACAGGTGGTACGACCCACTGACGGGCAGATGGCCATCGAGGGACCCGATGGGGGAAAAAGGGGGGTTAAATCTTTATGGATTCGTGAAGAACGACGGAACGGATATTTTTGATTTATTAGGCCGAGAACCCGGCAGTTGCATGACTTGTCATTCCGGAGGCATGAATAGCCTCGCCTTTGGTCTTCTCAACCCCACGCCCGCTCAAAATGCAGCGCTTGGAGCTCTAATTGGATCGAGCGAGAGTTCCAATTGGGAGCCACGTGTCGTTATTACATACAATTGCAATTGGAAAAAGATCGTTAAAAGGGCTAAGAATGCGAAAGAACTCAACGCTATGATCGTGAAAGATCCTGATGGTGAAAAATGTTGTTGCATCACTCAGGTGCTTTTTCTCGGCCACGCCACCAGAGATATGCAATTTGTCGGTAGAGAGGATACGATAGAAGTAGGAAAATATCCAACAGGGTGGGAGGTTAGGGCTATTAGCGTTGGGACTACCCCCCAGGTAGTTTACACACTTCCGTTAAAAGATAGATTGTGCAAAGGAGCCGTGATCTTTTTACATGGATGCAATACAGCTAGGGTCTGGCCGTGGGAGGATCCAAACGAATTCGGCATAAATATGTCGCGGGACATGAGTGAAGCGTTGCCTGGTGTTATTGTTGAAGGTAATAGGGGTAAAGGGTATGGGCTATTAGGGTGGAAAGAAGAGATATATGGAATTCCACGCGCGTACATTGATGGCGTGGAAGTATTAGGCCCCTGGTGAAGTTTTGCTCCGACGAGGTATCCGGGAGGGCACCAATTTTAAAAACCTTGTTAGCAGCTTATGTTCACCATTTCAATATTGACGTTGCAAATATTTTTTTTGGTTCTAAGTTATGCTATATTTGACGGCGGCATCACCCGTAAATACTATCTGTTTGCGTTAATCTTCTACAATATTTACTGGTTACTCTCCTTCCGCAGATACAACGAGAATAGTCGCTATCGTATATATATGTGTGTGGGGATTGTGGTGATATATTTTGCCGCTTCCTTTATTTCATGCATATGAATGGAAATCACAATGTTCGGGGCCAATGTTCGGTGTCAGTCTGTCCCGGATGGTGCTAACTTTAGGCGGTCGCGGTAGGGACTCGGGTTACCCCGAGCCCCCCGCATTTTTCCTGAGCGCAATGAATCCGCGTTAGCTATTGCGACTAAGCGGGGTCCATAGAGCCGTATGAAGATTCTAGCGGACATCTATCATAGGCGTCATAGTTTTCCGATCTATGACAGCTATGAATGAATCCATAATGCATCAACGAGCATCTGATCGATCTCGGCATCAACCCGATGATTCAGCCAGTGGAGCTGCTTCGCCTGACTTCATGGTGATGGTGCAGCACCATGACCATAGCGACGCGTTTTGGAATGATGTCGACAAAGTCATGCCGACCGGATGGTGCGGTTAAGCATTACTTGAAGAGGGTTTCCTTTGCCTCAAGGCTCATTCCCTCGTGGACGACCGCCACCAAATCACGCAGGCGCGCCGCGAGCCTGGATTTTGGATTCCACGAATACACCAATGTCCGGCCTTGCCGCCTGCAAACCAGTGC
>CAIKDP010000366.1 GCA_903826205.1 Akkermansiaceae bacterium | reverse complement strand
GCACTTCGAGGATGTTGGACATGCTCCCCGATTCAAGCACATCGGCAGTGCCTTGAGGGAAGCGGTTTTACATCCGCAAGTGGTGCACTTTGAATCCTAACAAGTGACCATTAGGTGGTGCACTTTGGGTGACCGCCGACAACCACAACGGTCGATTTTCATTATGGACTCATTCATAGCTGTCATAGGTCGGCAAACTATGACGCCTATGATAGAGGGCTGCGAATATTCATACGGCGCTATGGACCCCGCTTACGGCGAAAGCCATGGCGCTCAGGCCGCTACGGTCGAAGGCATCCAACAGTTCCTGATGCTGGGCCGGGCTGAGGCGCAACCGGCCGTCGCTTCAGGTGCGGATGATGGCGGAGGCGGAGGGGGCGGGCTCGGATGTTGTAGATTGCATACGCGGCTATGTATGCTATCTATGCCCCCGCGTGGCTAGTGGCCGCCGATTGAGCGCTTACTGCTTACGCGCCAACCACGCAATCTATCATTCACGTCGTTTCGGCTTTGGAAAAAGATCGCGCCAAACCACAGACTTGCCATCCATAAGAACTCGATCTCCATAGATATCGACGACGCGGGTCATTGAAAAAGGCTTTCCTTTGAGTTCCTTTTCCTTGCAGACAATAAACAAATACTTCTTCTTCTTACCGTGAAGAAGCGCAAGTCCGTTAATTGTTTTTGCTTCTTCCAGAAAATCGTTGCGTTCCCCCTTAATCATTTCAGTCAAGGTGCACCTACCAGCACCATCCACTTCAAGTAGCGCAACAAGCCGGGCTGTTTTGATGACATCAAGGCTTACCTCGCCGTTATCCACTTCGTTCCCAAAAGATGGATTCACGAGCGAGGAAATGGCACAGACACATCCTACAAAAATTGGTCTGAGATATGATAACATAACACTCGTTCAGCTAAAGGTTCGAATAAGTTTCCACAATTGTCCCTCGTATTTAGGGGGAATAGGGCATGATAGGACGTACTGGACCAAATGCTTTATGCTCAGGCTCTGGCGCTTGCGCTTGCGCTGGAGCGGGGACCACTCCATTGTTAGATACGTCAATGCGTCGCGCCACTTCAATATCATTCTTGTAGGCATAAGCTTCTAGAGCCTCAGCCGCTTTGTCCTCTGGGACTTCTTCACAAGTCTTAAAAAAGTGAAAGTGGAATGAAGTAAAATCAACTTTCACGCAACACTTCTGACACTTGACGTCAAACCTATTAAAACCAACATTAGAGTTTGGCCACTTCAGTGCAAATCGTTGTATCGTGGCGGCAGTATCGATTATGGCGGCGTCAACGGCCATGTCTAGAGCAGCTTTTACCGCAGAGTCCAAACTTATGCCAAGACCACGGCGTTCTGTACTGAACTCCATACCTATCCCTTCATGGATATTATTAGGGTCAGGGGTGAAATTCCAAAATACCTTTCCAGAGCAAGTATAATAGTACCCAACCGAAATAAGGCCTAGGTTATCAACCTTGTTCGGACCCATATTCCCCACAAACCCATACAGGTTCAGGCCACCGCTTTCCCCAATCGGATCCCTGCTTGGCCAGCGGCCTGTTAGCGGATCAAAGTATCTGTAACCGTAAAAGTGTATTGGCAGAATACAGGGGTCTTGCGGGCCAGAATACTCCTTTGAGCTTCCGCTAAGTTCACGCGACACCCGCCGTGTCCGGTGTCTGTAGCCCGTTGTACGACCGCGCCACGGGGTTTCTGGCGCGCCGGTCAACGACGACGACCGGGGAGGGACAGCGCAAGCGCGTCCGCGCTGCGGAACACATCGGATAACATCCCAGGCAAGGATCACCCGACCGTCTTAGACGGCCCGTTTACCCTTGTCAAGCACAGGAGCCTTGGCGTCCCGCCGGATTGCCACAGGCACGGGTGCAGTCGCATGGTCGTCCTCAGGGTCACAAGGTCCGACAGCATGCCCTCTCGGGTGACACTCGGCGTGGATTTTGCACAATCGCTCATTGCTCACGTGGGTATAGATTGCCGTGGTATCAAGCCGGCTGTGGCCAAGCAACTCCTGGATCACCCGCAGGTCAGCACCGTGGTCGAGCATGTGAGTAGCGCACGCGTGCCGAAGCAGGTGACATCCACCGTGGCACGGCATTCCGATGGCATCAAGATAACGGCGGACCACGTGCCCTATCGAACCTAGACTGAAGCCTTCGCCATATCCAGTTAGGAAGAGAACCTCACAGTTGGGATCCTTGCCGGCGAGCAGGTCACGGACATCGTTGAGGTAACGTTTCAGCCAGAGGCGTGCTTGCGGTCCCAAGGGAACCATTCTTGATTTTCCTCCCTTGCCTTGGGCCACTAACACGGTTCTGCAGTCCAAGCGCAAGTCCCTGACCCGAAGCGTTGCCAGTTCGCACCGTCTCATCCCGGTGGAATAGAGCACTTCCAACATGGCACGGTCACGCACACCAACCGGGTCGGAGGTGTCGGGGGCCTCAATGAGATCCAATGTAGTCTGTTCGTCGAGAACCACAGGCAAAGGCCGTGACAAACGACTGCGTCCACAGTGGGACGCGAGCGGGTTCCAGGGAATGGCCCGATACTCGCAAAGATAACCAAAAAACCTCCGAACACAGCCGATGCGACCGTCCAAGGAGGAACGGGTTAGCGGTGTGCCCCAAATGGTGATGACACTTTCCAGATCGGTGAGCCAGGCTTGAACCAACCCCGCGGAAATCCAGGACGGGTCACGATAGCCTTTGGCATGGCACCAGCGGACAAAATGCCGGGCATGGTCAGTTTGTGTCACCAGTGTGGCGTGGGCAGTGCCGCGCTCGGCCATGGACTGCCGCCACTTCTCCAACCAATGCTCAAGAACGCTGGGATCTCGGGGCGGGATAGGGGGCTTCAAGCCGCCCTTTCTGTCACGCCACGCCCTCATCCGCAGGGTGTTTTCCAGACGGGTGGGTTGCTTTTTCATGACACGGTGTTCGACGGCGCGACGCAGCAATTGATTCAATTCCGCCCGCGACGGATTGTTATTTGGAAGGTGTCATGCCAGCAGGCGAGCAACTCCGTTATCTCGAGGCGGCAGGTGATCCAGCAAAGCCGTGCCTGGCTCCCAGGTGCTGAGACGCCGCAAAGGGTGGATCCATGCAAAGCGAATATGTCTCGAAAATCATTTGAAAAACTCGACGTCGCTGTTAATCTTGGCTCGGCTCCAAGCCCCATATCCCATGAAAAGTGCTAGCAGTGCCAACCGTACGTCACGCGCAGCCGCCAAAAAGGCTGCACGGAGGGAGGACCGTCAACGCCTGGAAAACGGTGAAAGTCCGGCGGCCCTGCAGCGCGAAAACTCGATTTTTCCTGCGGGATTTTTCAAGGATGCCAAGATTTCAAATCTCTCCCAAGTCGTGGGCCGGTGATGCCGGGAAGCACCCATATTCTTGACTATGTCACCTTCCTCAAGGAACTCGGCGAGACAAATGCGCCGTATTTCCTGGAAGGCGGCCAAGCGGTAAACTTCTGGGCGGAATTCTACTCCGCCCGAGAAAGGGCCGACGGGTTGGATGCGTATCTTCCTTTCACTTCCAAGGATTGTGACATTTGGATCGGGTGGGCCGCGCTGAAATACTTCAAGGCGAAAAAGGGCGGGACTTTTACCAAGGGGAACTCCCCAGCCGACGGGCAGATCGGAGTGTTTACCATTGATGAAACGCCCCCGCGCACCATTGATGTGATGAGCGGAGTCTATGGAATCCGGCCGTCTGAAAACGACATGCTGCTGGAGCGTGCTCCCTGCGTCAACGGGATCAGCGTGCTGGACCCGCTCAATCTCTTCCGGAGTAAATGCCATTGCCTCCTTGACCTCGATCAAACTGATCGGCAGGACGGGAAGCATCTGAGAATGCTCTGCCTGATCCTGCCGGTCTATTTGTCAGAACTCATCGCGGAAGCAATAGCAGGCGCAATTGAAGAGAGGCTACTGCTCCGGGAAGTCAAGCTTCTCCGGAGATTCTGTTCCCTGAATCGCTGCCGCAGGGCGTTGCAAGAAATCAACACACATCCAGAGGCCCTTTTCCCGATTCGCGCTATGAAGGAGTCGGGCCTTGCGCGATTGGCGGCCTTTGCCAGCGCCACATGGCCGCATAGCGACTGAAGCTCGCCAGGTCGGGCCGCCTCGCGCCTTGATCTGACAGCATGCGACGATAGCTGCCGGGCGCGCAGTCGCAACAGCCTGTTAGTGCCGGGCACCGAGATTGTCCCCACCGCCCACGATGAAACTCCGCGCAGACATTTATCGTGAAATCTCCCGATTTCAGGCTTGCACTGAGGGATGCCGATGCCTATCAAATTTGACGGGTGGTAAGATTTGTGACAACTCCGGGCATTGGGGACGGCATGGCAATGCTCCGGTCTGCCACGTTGTATGCCGTGAAACGGACGCGACTGCAACGCCCTCGGGGCGGGTCACCCATGCGCCAGGCTCCAATCTGGGTGCCTCGCACGCTCCGGGAGCATGGTAGGACAGAGCAGCCCGACACCCACCCGTCGTTGATACACTTTTACGGTTACAGATACTTTGATCCTCTAACTGGCAGGTGGATAAGCAAGGACCCGCTCGGGGAAAGGGGTGGAGTGAACTTGTATGGGTTCGTGAGGAATACTGGGGTAAACGGGTGGGATTATATGGGTCTATATACTCTTGCTGAAGCTGAAAATTCATTAAGTAAAACAGGTGCAAAGCCGGCTATTCCTGGTAGGCCCGGCACCCCAGCTTTGCCTCCAGTTCCTGCTATGCCTGCCACACCTGCGAGCTATAGTAATCAGCAAATATATGACGAATGGTATCGCTTGGAATCCGCTAGAAAAAATTGGTGGAGTGGCTTGCCAAAATGTCCGAAAAAATTATGCATCAAGAGGATACCTGAAAGCACATCTCCAGCCATGCCCCCTGTGCCTTCTCTTACTACACCAGCCCATGACGTGGCTTCGAATATCTATGCTGAAGATAGATCGCAATGGCTTGAACCCAAAAGTCCCTCGAATGCAGAATTGAATCTTCATCCTGGAACTGTTTGGAGTATGAGGAGCAAGGCAGACGCAGATAGGCATGCAAATCAATGCACCTACGATGCGAAAGGTCTTTTGCTTAGAACTCCCCCAGGATCTGGAACCGTTGATTGGTATCGTTCTGGAACCCCGACGCATTACGCTCATGATGTTGCTCCTGTATATTTGGCAAATACGCTGGATGGCGGCGCATCTATGGGCGTGATCAGTAGCCAGATCACAGGTGGGCCTTCTATTCTTGGGACACCTGGTGCCAACCTAAACAAGTATTACGAAGTCCGTCCGTTGTGGGCTGAATCACCATGAGTGGAGCACGATTAACTTCAGCGATCACAGTGTGCCTGTTTGGCTCAGCAATAGGGTGGTGGGCAATTAGAAACTCGTGGTTGTTTTCCTTTCTGGCGGGACCTCTTCAGCATCTAGGACTTGCATTTTCTCGTCTGGATAACTCGGGTGAATATCTTGATGGAGTCTCCAGGGTGGGGATGTCAGAATACCTGATGGCCTCATTACAAGGCATTCTGTGGATAATCGGTGTCGGAGCAGTCATTTGTTCTATCAAAAGTGGGGCCAAGCTTGTAATCGCTATAGTCGTATTCAGTTGGATAATAGTAGGGGTAATTAATGTTTATCTTTTTGCGATCCGAAGCGTTTGATGGGGTATCGACGTGGTCAGTGAAGCGCCGGGATAAACCGGCGTGAAACAGAGAATGAAAGTGTCATACAGAGAAAACCTAGCCCGTAGCTCTGGCCACGAACCCTACGCTGGGAGCAGTAATGTTCCGGGGTGTAGCATGGGGGAGCGGAGACGCACGATGTGGCCACAGACTAATAGTCGAAAAAGCTGATGCGTAGGCGCACACCTCAATTCCCGCTTGTCCCCGGCCAACCTACGTGCTATCAGACAGCCACGCAATGACCGCCGCCCCGCCATGGCCGACCGCCGCCACCCTTCCGGTGTCCGTCCGGCGTCGTGAAGCGGTCCGACTCCGGGGCAATGTGCCGGTCTACGGCGACTTCGACGCCGGCTTAGGGCCGGTTCGGCGTCAAATCCGCCCTAGGTCGCCTAGACCCGGAAATTCGCTTAAGACATTGGCTTGCAAGTGGTTAGCTGACAATCACCCAGCCGGCAATCCCATGCATGTGGCTTGCTACGGTTACAGATATCTTGATCCGCTGACGGGCCGCTGGCCATCCAGGGATCCCATTGGAGAAAGAGGAGGGCCGAACTTGTATGGGTTCGTGGGAAATGATGGGGTGAATTGGATTGATGTGTTGGGGATGTCCGCAGGGGCTGCTGTATGGGGTGGAGGCTCCTCCTTAGTATGGGGTGGAGGCTCCTCCTTATTAAGTGGTATCTCTTCAGTTTTGCAATCCGCTGGTTCAGCAATAAGCGCAGCAGCATCTAGCGCCGCAACTGCCACCGCGGTAGGCGTCGCGAGTGTCGCGGCTTCGGGGGCTGCGCTTGGTTATGCGTCTTGGCAGCTGGGCCTCGAATCGCTTGAGCTTGAGAGTAGCTTGAGCCGATTAGATGAGGCTGTGGCAGCCTCTGCGACAATCGCGGCAGGTATTGAGGCAGCTAGGGACCGGCTAAGGAAGGCAAAAGAGCGAGTAAATACCAATCAAGACCCCAAAATAAAAAAGGGCAAAAACAAATGTACAGATCCATGCCCATACTTATGCTTCGCGCTGGCTCGGGCGGAAGATATATTAAGGGCAAGACAATATCTAGCACAGTACCCCATCCTAGGCGATTCATTCGATCACGTAGGTGCCTTAGCACAGGCAGTCACGGCTGTAACGAATGCTGCTGCGGCAGCTAAGGGTTGCGACTGTGGCTCGACATACGGAGGATACTACCCGGCGGAATGAAATTAAACATTCAAAAATTGTTGGACCACGCGGAGGAAGGTTATCAAATTCCGTGGCGAAAAAAGGACGGGGGAATTGATCTCTTCGCGAAAAGTTTTTGTGGAGATACGCTTTTGCATGTTGCCGTTGGAAGGGGTAATTTGAAGGAGGTGAAGTACCTTCTTGAGCAAGGTTTGGATATCAATGCAAGAGGGGATCTTTGTGAGACTCCGTTGTTTTTAGCAGCGAGTAGTGGGAATGATTCAATCGTGAATTTGCTTTTGCGGTCGGGAGCTGATTCGAGCATACCAGATCATTTGGGCACGTTGCCCAAACTGAACCCACGCGCCAATCAATAGCGGAGGCCATGCCAACCCAGAATTAGGCCACAGAGGAATAATAAAGAAAGCGCTGAAACCGTCACCATGACCTTGCCGCTGCGAGGACGACCACTACGTGCCAGCCTCGAAGGCACCAGCATCGCATGAACCACGGCGAGCGCCGGGATTAGGTGACCCATTAATGGGCCAGCTACGTTATCGGG
>CAIKDP010000365.1 GCA_903826205.1 Akkermansiaceae bacterium | reverse complement strand
GATGGCGACGGCATCCAGGCGTTGGCCAGATTGCGCAGGCTGCGCCCGGAGGTGCCCGTCATCATGCTCACCGGTCACAATGACGCGGAAACCGCCGTGCGGGCCTTGCGTGCCGGGGCTGATGACTATCTGACCAAGCCGTTTGAATTGGAGCGCTTGTTTGGCGTGATCCAGGATGCGTGTCGCTCGCGGCGCCAGAGCTCCAACGCGCAGGCGTTCGATGCCAAGCCAGTCCCCCGCGGGCGCGGCAGCTCGTGGGAGAAAAACCGCAGCCCGCGCATGCGCGAGTTGTACCAGCACATGCAAAAGGCGGCACAACTCGACGTCACCCTCTTGCTCACTGGCGAAAGCGGCACCGGCAAAACCTACATCGCCCGCGAAATCCACTATTTGAGCCCCCGCGCCGCAGAACCCTTCATCCCGGTGAGTTGTCCGGCCTTGCCGCGCGAGTTGCTCGAGTCAGAGCTTTTCGGCCACGAGCGCGGGGCCTTCACCGGCGCCACCGCCACCCGCGAAGGCCGTTTCGAACAGGCCACCAAGGGCACCATTTTCATGGATGAAATCGGCGACCTGCCCGGCGAGTTGCAACCCAAACTGCTCACCGTGCTGCAAGATCAGGAATTTTTCCGGGTCGGCGGCAACCGGATGATGCGCACGGATGCCCGCGTCATTGCGGCCACCAACATCGACCTGCAGGCCCGCGTGCGCGATGGCCGATTCCGGGAGGACCTTTATTACCGCCTCAACGTGCTCGAGCTGCATTTGCCGCCCCTGCGCAAACGCCTCGAGGACTTGCCCGATCTCACCCGCTCGATCCTCGATCGCATCGCCCTCAAGCGTTCCAAGGAAGCCTGGAGCGTCACCACAGCGGCCGTCCAAGCCCTGGCAAGCCACTCATGGCCCGGCAATATCCGCCAACTCGAAAATGTGTTAGAGCGGGCGACGGCCTTCGCCACGGGCGTGGAGCTCGATGAGCGGGATATTCTCCCCTTGCTTGATAAGCGCTCGGACACGCGGACGCCGGAAGCCGGTCTTCCCCGCTCGCTCCAGGAAGCGGAACGCCAGACATTCGTGGATGCCTACCTGCGCAACGGCCGTAACAAGGTGCGCACCGCGCGGGAGCTCGGCGTTGCCGAGAGAACGGTCTATAATCTGTTAGCCCGCTATGAGCTGAAATAAACGAGGAAACTGATGAAAATTCATCGCAGCCAGGCCACCGTCATGATCATCGATGACGAGCCGGAAAATCTCAACGTGCTCGGTGAGACACTGCGACAAAATGGTTGGAACGTGAGCGCCTTTCCGGATGGCGAGTTGGCGCTCACCGCGGCCCGCGAGGAAGCGCCGGATGTGGTGCTGCTCGACATCCGGATGCCCGGCATGGACGGCTACGAGGTTTGTCGCCGTTTCAAAGCGGACGAGGCTCTGCGCGCCATTCCCATTCTCTTCATCAGCGCCTTGTCCGCCGCAGAGGACATCGTTGAGGGGTTTCAACAAGGCGGTGTGGACTACATCACCAAACCCTTCCGCCAAATCGAGGTGCTCGCCCGCGTGCAGACCCACCTCGCGTTGCGTCAGGCCTACCTCAAACTGGCCGAGGAGCACGCGCGTTTGCGCACCGTGGAACGCCACCGCGACCTGCTCGCCGATATGCTCACCCAGGACCTGCACCGCCCGCTGCGGCGAGTCCGTAAACAGCTCGAATCCCTCGGAGGGGAATCGGCTGACACCTCGCCGGCCCCCATGCCCGACGGGTTGCAGGTGGCCCTCGATGGCACCCGCGTGCTCACCGAAATGATTACCACAGGCAGCAGCCTCAACCGCTTGGTGTCCGACGGGGTGCCGCTGTACCGTGTGGCCGTAGCGATTCAAGAACTGTTGGCTTCAGTCCGCGTCCGGGCGTTCTATCCCGTTGGGGCCTCGCGTATCACCACCCACGTGGCCGCACTCTGTCCCGCGCTGCTTTGCGATGTGGATTTGACCGAGCGCATCATCGCCAATCTGCTCGTCAATGCGTTGGAAAATTCGCCCGCGGACAGTCCGATCGTGCTCACGGCCGGGCCCGTTCCCAATGGCGTTAGAATCTGGTTGCGCGATGAGGGCCGGGCCATGCCTGCTCATCATCAGCAAGATTTCGCAGACCTCGGCAAGCTGGATTTGCCTGCGGAGCGCCGGTCGCCGTCGATCAATCTGGGATTGTTTTTCTGCAAACTCGCGGTGGAGGCTCAAGGCGGCACCTTCGGCGTCGACGACCAAGGCCTCAAAGGTCGTAATTTCTGGTTCAGCCTGCCCGCGGTCACCACCCCGTGATCGGTGAGTGCGGCTGTCCCTAACCGGATGGCCTGCCCTGCAAGGCTTGCGGCATTGCTGCAGTCCTTGCTGGATGGATGGCCCGTCACGGTTTCGTTGCCACAGGCTGCAACCCTTTGCTGGCAAGGGATGGAGCGATTTCTATCCATCTGGCACGGCGTTTGCCTAGGATAGGCGTCACTGTATATTGTTTCTGTTACTGTATCTGTTGATTCTATCTGTTTATTATATCTGTTTATTATATCTGTTTATTGTCTTCATAGTGGGTTGCCGGAGAGGAATTTGATTCCACCCTCTGGCAACCCACTGTGCTTTCCAGCGCTCATATGGATCCCGTACGGATCCGGGCAGCATGCCCATGGGCCCAACTTCCGCCACCACCACAGGAATGTGGTGACTCCTTAGCCCGCTCTGTGAGGGTCAGTTGAGGAGCGGCGCCATCAGTGGTTCATTTCGGCGCGGGCATCACACCACAGGCCCGGCCCGTTCTAACGCATGGCGCCCGCGCGCGCCCGCCGGCTCAAGCCCCGCGCGCCGCCGCGTGGCGGACCAGAAATTCCTCGGCCAGGGCGCGGTAGGTTTGGCTGCCGATGCCGGCCGGATCGTGTTCGAAGATGGTCTTGCCGTGGCTGGGCGCCTCCCCGAGGCGGATGGTGCGCGGAATAAGGGTGCGATAGATTTGCGCGGGAAAGAATTTGCCGACTTCCTCGACGACCTGGCGCGACAGCAGCGTGCGGCCGTCGTACATGGTCATGACGATGCCTTCGAGGCGGATGTCGACGTTGGCGTTGGAGTTGCGGATCTGGTCGATGATGTGGACGATTTTGGCCAGGCCCTCGAGGCCAAACCATTCGCATTGGAGCGGAATGAGGATTTCATCGGCGGCGGCCAGCGCGGAGGTCATGAGCACGCCTAACGACGGCGGGGTGTCCACAATGCAATACTCGAACAAGTCGTTAGGCTTGAGGGCCTGCAGAATGCCGCGCAGCCGGGTGAGGTGGTCATCGCTGCGGGCGAGTTCGATTTCAACCCCGGCGAGGTCCATCTCCGACGGCACAAACGACAGGTTGGCGCGGCCGGTGGGGATGATTTGTTGCGCGACGGTGGATTGGCCAATGAGCACGGGATACAGACTGCATCCCTCGGGCACTTCGAGGCCGAGGCCGCTGGTGCAATTGGCTTGCGGGTCCAGATCAAGCAGCAGCACACGCTGGCCCTGCAGCGCGAGCGCGGCGGATAGGTTGATGGCGGTGGTGGTTTTCCCCACGCCGCCTTTTTGATTGGCGATGGCTACGACTTTCATGGACTCAACGGGTTTCTGACAAGGCCCCGAGTCTTTCGTGAGTGCAGACCAATGGCAATCAAAACCATGGGTTGATTTTCACCAAGCGCCGGTCGATCAGGCGCGCACGGGTCTTATCCCACCGTCCTGACCGTCAACTGGCGGGCGCTGAACAGGCTGGCTTGGGCGTCTTCCCGCAACGCCCGCGCCCCGCTCGTTCGGCGCGGCCCGAAGTGGCTGCGATACTGTGCAAACACCCCGTCCACGTAGGATTTCGAGCCTAGCACCAAGCCGTCGGTGAAGTAGCGCACCCGGCAGCGCAGCAATGCGGCGCGACCCAATTTCCCTTGCCGTTGTTTCTCCGCGGCGGCCTCTTCGCTGCCAATTCCCGCCTGCTTCTGCTTC
>CAIKDP010000364.1 GCA_903826205.1 Akkermansiaceae bacterium | reverse complement strand
CTGGGCAGTTAGGGAAAGCGGGGAAAAGCAACCGGACATCACGGCGATCCGCAGGGGGATGAATGAAATGTTAGAACGTGTTTTCATGGATGACACGGGGTTGGAAATTGTCCGGATTGATGCTGCCCTCGCTGGTGCGCTCGCCCGGGTCGGCAAACACGGTGAAGACCTTGCGAACCTCGGCGAGAACTTCCGGCGTGGCGTTGGCCTCGGCGCAGGGTGCGATGGATTGGCCGATAACCCACACGCGGAAGTTGCGCGAGCGGACGGTGGAGGCTTCATGGACCCGGGCAAAAACCTCCTCGGCGGCGGCATCCGTCCATTGGACGCGTGTGTTGTTAGGGATGTGGATGCCCGGGCGGTAACCCTCCGGGTTGCCAAAGACATATTTGCCATCCGCTTCCTTGACCAGCGCGAGTTCCGAGGGACTGGCAAAGGGCCGCGCGCGGAGAATGGCCTCGGCGAGCCGGTCCGCCTCGGTTAGAACGCCGGAGGATGGGGCGTGCAGCGTGGTGGGGGTGGACGCCGGCGCCATCACGGGAGCCGGCGTGTGATTGAGCGTGTCCGGGACGGTAGCCAGCGCGGGGTCCTGACCCAAGGCACCGGCGGCAAGGGCGCGCAAGGCATCCCGGGTGGCGGTGTTGACATTCACATGGCCGCGGATTTCCACCACCTTGCCTTCGCGCAAGGCGCGGTCCGGCGAGCGCGATTGACCGGCATGGAACAGATCCAACAGATGGATCGCGCGCTTGCCGGGTTGGTCAAAGGCCGGGTGTTCCGGGCGACCAATGCGCAGGGAATTGCCGCCGCCGTGGTCCTGGCTGACCGGGCTGGCAGGCAGCACGTCGGGCCAGGCGCAACGGCTGGCTGGCATGAGGCCCCTGCGGATGGCGGCGGTATCCTGCGGATTGTCGTAGGTGGGCTGCCAAAGAATGGGGTCATAGATGCGCCCGAGTTCGGTGGTGCTGTAGAAGCGCCCGGCATTGGAGAGGCGCTGCGGGGCATGGGCCGCGTTGGGGTTTTGAGTCCAGAGGTATCTGCCATCGGTCGGGCACACCGCGTCGTTGTCCGAGACCGGCCAGATGCCCACGGGTGCGTCATGTCCGCCATCCGGCCATTCGGAGGGCAGTACGCGGCCGTAGGTCTTGGGTTTGCGCGGCGCGTCGGCATCATAGATGGTGCCACGGCGGATGTTGCGGCGGTTGGGACTGGAGTTTTCCGGATAGGCATTCTCGCCGAGCGACTTACTACGCAAGTAGTAGGAGATGCGCGGGTCGCCGGGGTTGTCCACTTCCGCGCCGAACGGGCCGAGGGAGAGGGCGGCAATGGTGGCTTTGGAGGCGTATCTGGGCTTGGAGAGGTCGAATTCTAGGCCGATTTTCTGGCGGATGATGCCGTGGACGCGATCCACTTCCTGGCCGTTCCACAGCATGGAAGCACCGGCCGCGCCCTCGCTCTCGGTTAGACTGAAATGATCCGCCACGGAAATGCTGGCGGGACCCACATCGAGCGTGTAGGACACGGCCGCGAATTCGTAGGCTTTGAATTCATTGGCACGCAACGCGACCTGGACTACGGGCGACCAGAACCTGTCATTGATTTTGGCGAGTTGATGGGCGGCCTTGGCGGGATTGTCGAGCACCTGCGGATCATCGAAGCGTAGCGAGCCGGTGCCCGCACCGATCCCCTCCATCGGCAACGCCACCTCATAGCTGAGCCGGGATTGCCCGCTGACGTCCTGGCTGGTCATGTTCCAAAGCTCGGCAAACAATTTGAACTGCCAAGAGAGGATGCGCCGGCCGCCGAGCTTTTCTTCCCCCATGTATCTGACTTGCAAGACGACTTCGCTGATGAGCGGGAAGCCATCGAGTCCGCGGTGGCTGTTGGCAACGCGCGTGGATTGAGTGTCTTCGTCGGCGTAGTCGAGCGCATTGGCGGCGAGGGTTTTCAAGTAGTCATCGGGAAAACCGCCTTGGCGGCTGGCAAAGGCCGGCAGGGCCTTGCGGATCATGGCGGCCATGGGCTCGACACCTGCAGGCCCCATGGCAAGGAGGGCATTGAGGTTGAGTTTGGGCTCGCCGGCGGCGGCGGCAGCAATGCCCGTTAGATAGGGCACGCGCGGCTGTTCAAGATAGGGCTGTACCGTTGTTGTCAGATTTTCCTCCACGGCGCGCGCAGTTGGATGGGTTAGATGATTGCAGGTGTTGCGGGTGAGCGGCGGCTGGAGCCCGGCGGCGGCCAGCGACGCATCCGGTGAAACCAGGGCGGGGCGGTTATTGACGAGGGTTTTTTCCAGTGTGCCGGGAGTTTCGACGGTGGAGGCGGGATCGATGGTATAAAGGGCGATGCGATTGAGCGCGGGTGTCGTTGCCGTGGGATTGAGGCCGGGAGCGGGGAATGGCCACTTGCTATCAACGTGGGTGCCGTTGGGACCTTCGGTGTTGCCAGCTGTGTTAGGGTCGATTTTCCCTTGCAGGTCCTCGACCCAATACGCATAGCGGGCGACGGCCTGGTTCTTGGAGTTACAGATGGGAACCCAGGCGATGCGGACCAGGTCGAGATACGGCAGGGTGTGCAATTCGGCGTAGGCGGCGGGCTGGGTGCCGACAAGGGGTTCGATGGCGGGGGGGCTGAGACGGGAGGCGTCGGCCGGCGCGACGAGGGCGCTGAAGAGCGGGACATGGCGGAACGTGAAACCGTTGTCTGCGGCGATATTGCCTCGCGCCAGGAAAAGGAAGGGTGCCGGTTCATGGCCCGGTTTGATAGGTTGTCTGAAAGTGGTCTGGAGAATGGTGAATGTGTCATTTGCAGCCTCGTGGGTGAGGATGCCATTGACGGCCTCCAACCCGGCGCGGGCGGCGAGATCGGCGCGTTGGTGATCGACATACGAACGCGAGGTGCTGCGTTCGGTGCCAACGACTAGCAGTGCGCCCACCGCCAGAATCAGCAGGGCGGACACAATGGCAAGCACCGCAGGGAGGACAAAACCCGCAGGCAGGCGGTGGCGCGACTTGGGATTGGCTGCGGACATGATGTTAGACCGGTTATGATCTCACTCCTAAGGAGGGTTTGTGGTCAGGGCGGGGTGGCCGAAGCGGATGACGGCGGCGAAAACTTCCAGGTGGCGATTGGTGGCGGCCTGAGAAGCTTGGCCTATCAATCCAGCGGTGGCCGGGCCGTTGTTCCATGCCTCGGGGTTGGTTAGCTTAGCGACGAGGTCACGGCGGGCAATGACGAGGCGGACGGCGATCACCTCCGGGGCCCGTGTGGAGGATTGATCCCATGCCTGCCAGTGGCCGTTAGTGTCGCGGGATTGCGGGCGGGCTTCGAATGCGAGAATACCAAAGGCGACGGGCTCATCGCGGTCGGTTCCGGTAAACAGGGTGGAGGCTTGGTCGTCGCGAATGGCCTTGAAGGCGGCGCGGCTTTCGCGGAAGCCGCGCATCAGGCAGCGCACGGTTTTGCCGTTGATGAGCAGATCTTTGGGATAGTAATGGACGGCACAGAGATCACCAAGCTGGCCATTGGCGGATTGCGCGTCGCGGGCTTGAAGACAGAGAAACCCCAGGCGGTCAAGCGGCCAGGCGGCAATGCTTGACTCAAACACGCCATCCTTGTGAATGCAGGCGGAATTCAGGTCGGCCGTGAGCTGGGTGAGCACGGCGCGGGCTTCCCGTTCGGCGCTCACCCCCCCGCCGATGCTTTCGTAGTGGTCGCCACTGCGGCCGAGCGTGGCGATGGCCAGCATCAGGACGAGCATGCCAATAGTCATCGACATCAGCAACTCCAGAAGAGTGAAACCATGCCGGGACTGATAGGTGAAAATCATGGCAGACGCGTGTGGAAATCGAGTTTTTTGCGTTTGGCGGCCGGGGCGGCGGCCGGGTATTCCAACGTCAGACGCAGGTTCCGCATGGAGGGTGTGCCGGGACGGGCGGCGGCGGGTTGACAGGAAATGGAGGCGATGTAACGGACGGCTTCTTTGGCGAGCTTGTGGGTGCCCGTAAGGTAGGCCTTAGGCTCGACGCACCCGAGCGCACGGCCATCGGCACTGAAGGCAAGGGCTAGGGTGGCTCCCGGAGCAGGAAAGGGTTGGTCGCGGGTGAGCTTCGGCAAAAAACACGCCTTGCCCTGGTGAGCGGCCTCAATTTCCTGCATACAGGAGGGGATGATCCATGCGCAGCGGCTCTCTGCTTGGGCGGTGGCCATGCTTTGCGCGGAGCGGGCCATCACGGCGGAAACCAACGGCAGCGCCACCGCCAGCATGCCCATGGCTAACAGCGCATCAATGAGAGAGGAGCCGTGGGCAGTGGAGCGGGAGTGGGCTGGCGCTTTCATCCATCGATTCGATAGGGGCGGGCGGTGACACGGCCGATACGCAGCAGGTTTTCCGCGGTGCTGTGGGTGGCACCACGGATGTTAGGCGACGGTTGTCCATTGCGGTATCCACCCTCGGCGATGCGCAGGACCAAGGGATCCGATCCGGCGGGCCAGTGCAAGGTTCCACGAGGGGTGAAGGCGATGATGTGAAACCGGCCTTGGACCGGCTGCCTGCCCGTGAGGTAACGGATCGTGGTTTCCGGTTCGTCGCGCGGATTGCGGATGTCGTCGACGCTGCCGGGCAGAATGACGATGCCCCCCGGCAGGCTCTGCCAGCGGCGCAGCAGCGTGGCATCCAGGGTGTCAGGGTTGGCGGGCCACGTGCTGATCTTGAACATCCCGATGCGGCAGCGTTCATCACCGAATGGAAGATCACCCGGTTCGGCAAATGCCAGCACGACGAACGCACGCGAGGTGATCGCCGTGCCGCGCGCCTGCTCGATCAGGCCGCTACAGGTGTCGGTTGCGGCCTTGCGTGCCTTGAGGTTTGTCTTGTCCAGCACTTGGATCCCCGCGCCCGTGAGCACCACAATCACCGCCATCACGGCAACCATTTCGACCAGCGAAAATGCCGCAGTCCTGCGTCCGCGCGATTTCAGGTGGGTTCTCACACAGGGTGGGTGTAAGATCTGACAAACCACCCAGCGATGGCTGCCAGCATGAGGAAATCACGCCGGGCAGCTGCCTGTCAAGAAATGAATGCTGGAAAAATCAGAGGCCGGAGCTGCTGCTATCGCCGCCACTGGTTTTGAGGAAGCGGTAGTAAACCTCCAGCATCAGGGTGCAGAGAGTGGTGCTGAAGACATCGCTGCTGACGTGTGGACAGCCGTTGGGTTTCCATGAGCCGTCGCCTTGCTGGTTGCCAAGAACCTGATCGCGGAACAGGGCGTTGTATCGCTTCCAATCCTCACCGCCGCTCTGCATCATGGCTTGGGATTCATAATAGTGACCGTAAAGGTTGGCCTTGTTCTTGTAATCGAAGGTCGTGTTGGCGAGCAAATACTTGCCGGCTTTTTTCACTTGCAGGTTATTGCCGCGGTCCCACATCTGGTTGCAAAGCATGCCCACGCCGGTCAGGCCGAAGTAGTCGCCATTCTTGGAGTCCGGGCCGGTGTAGCCATAGCCGCCGCCGGCATTCTGGCAAAACTCGATGTATTTCCACGCCTTGGTAAGGCAGGCGTTGCGGCCCCTGAATTTGATGTTGCTGTGGCTGCACGCCTTCAAGGCCTGGATTTGCCAACCGACGATGGACATGTCGGTGTGGCCGCCGGTGATGGCGTAGGAATAGGCCCAGCCGCCGTTGACGTTCTGGTTGTCGATGATGAACTGGCAGGCTTTTTCGACGACCTCTCTCAAGTACGGGACATCCTGACCGATTTCCTCGCAGAAGACCAAGGCCTCGCCCAAGGCGTAAGTGGCGATGCCATGTTCGTAGCACCAGGAGGGTTTGGCAAAACTATCGGCGAGCTTGCCTTCGTTTTTCATGCCGATGTCCACCAGATAGGTGATGGCTTTCAAGCAGGAATCACCAAATTCTTCGGAGAGCGGGGTTTCGCAATGGCCGAAGTAGGCAAGTAGTGACAGACCGGTCATGGCCACACGGCTTTCGCCATTCCATGCTCCGTCGCCACCCTGATTGGTTTTGAGCCATTGCAGGCCCTTGTAGACGGCATCCTCACAGGCGGGGGTCCCGCCGTTGGCGGCGATGCGCTTGAGGCGTTCATCCTTGTCGCAGCGCTTGTTCATGCTTGGGGGCAGCAACCCGAACAGCTTGCCCTTGCCTTTGCCATTGCCGAAGCCGTTGCCGCTACCGTTGCCCTTGCCAAAGCCCTTGCCGCTACCGGAACCGCCCAGACCGCCGATCATGCCGCCGCCGCCCATCGAGGACAGCGGGGACATTTCACCAAATTGATCCGTCTGGTCGGGAATGACGAAGGCCGCCCGTGCACCCTCCGCCACCACACGCTTGGCTTTGCTGACGGGTACGATTTGCTTCTTTTGTTTTTCCTTCATCGCATGATCGGCGCTGCGTTCGCCGCCGCCGCCACCGGGTGGCATGAAGTCGACGGGCACCTCTGGTTCACGAATGATTTGGAAAATCCAGAAGAACCCGAGACAGATGACCAGCAGATGAAAGACGACCGCGAAGGTTAACGCCCGCCCGCCAAGTTTTTCCCAAAGCGTCTGACGGGTGATCACCATTGGTGGTGCCTCTTCCATATTCTCGGTATCGATATCTTCAGGATAATCTTGATATTCGTTCATGGCGGTGGGTGGGTTGGGTACGGTCTATGCTAAACGAGGAATTACTCCGGCGCAACTGCTTGAAAGGTCACATTGCTGATGCCCGCACGGGTCAGGGCGTCGAGCACATCAATGATGCGCTCGTAGCGTGACATCTCCGCGGCATAGATGGTGACCATCACGGCGGTGTTGGAGGCCTTGCTGGCTTCCTGGAGTTGCTTGAGGCTGGCGGTCAGCTCGGGCAGCGACTTGGCCGACGGGGTGTCGAAGGATTCGTCATTGAGAAAGACCTGTGAGTCGTCGTCGATGCGGATGGCAATCTCATCAGGAATCGGCGTTTCAGCGTCGGATGGGATGGTGCCGGGCAGCTTGGTGTTGTGGGTGTTTTCCACCTGCACCGCCCCGGCCATCACCATGAAGAAGAGCATGATGACGAACACCACATCCACCATGGGGGCGATTTGGAAGCCCAGGTTGACTTCGGATGATGCCTTGTGTTTGCGCCTTTTCATTGATTCTTTTCTTTGTTGGATGCGGAGAAGGCAATATCAACGAAACCGGCTTCACCGATCATGTTCATGACCCGCTCGACTTCGGTGGCCGGCAACAGCCGGTCGCCGCGTACCAGCGCCCGCAGGTTGGGCTTGGCGGTGATGCGTCCCTTGAGATATTCCACGAACTCGGCCGGCGTCGCGAAGGACTTGTCCTCCACCAGGAAGGTGGCCTTGCTGGTCTTGGTATCCCATCGCGCATTGATCGCCACTTCCTTCTTGGTCATTTCCGGATCGTGCTTTTTCGCGTTCGGAGAAACCGGCAGGGTGATGGTGGAATCGACTTTCAAAATTTCCGCCGTCGTGATGCTCATGAAGAAAATGAGCAGCACGAGCAACACATCGATCATCGGAGCGATCTGGAATTCCGGTTCGCCGCTTTCAGTACTGCCGCCGCCGCCTGCCATGGTATCTTAGGGTTGGAGTGGGTGGAATGGGTGGGCTCAGACTGCTTCTTCGACTTCAGTTTGCTCGGTTTGCAACCAGATGGGCATGGCCGCAAAGGTGTCTTCCTGGCCGACATCGGCGTCCTTCAAAAACTCATAAGGTGCGTTGCGGAACAGGCTCGTGGATTCCTCCTCGAGATGATGGACGGCGGTCTGCAGCTTGTTGCGCAGGAAGTAGAAGCCCATGAACGCGGGAATGGCGATGAACAGACCCGAGGCGGTGGCAATCAGCACCTCCCCGATGTGGCCTGCCAACTTCGAGGTGTCGCCAATGCCGGACGTACCCAAGCTGGCGAAGGCGCCGCGCATCCCGGAGACCGTGCCGAGCAGACCGACCATGGGGCTACAAACCCCGATAACCGAAAGGTAATTGACGCGGGTTTGGAGCGTGGAGCTGACCTTGTCCACTTCCGCCATCAGGGCTTCCTCGGTGGCGTCCTTGCCGTGACCGATGGAGCCGAGTCCGGCTTGGACCACCTTGGAAAACGGGCTGATACCCACCTTCATGGCTTGATAGGCACTGACGTAATCGCCGGCCAGGAAGGCTTGTTTGGCGGTGAATACGTCCGCCTCAGGGGTCATTTTCTTGGGGCTGGTGCGCAACCACAGGTCAATGATGAGCCACACCGTGCCAACAGAGAAAGCACCGATAGGCCACATACACCAACCGCCTTCCTTGAGGACTTCAATGAAGGTTTTTTTGGTTTCGAGGCCAGCAGGTGCTCCAAAGGCGACCATGGGCATTAACAGCAGCGCCGCATAAACGGCAGTTTTGATGGCAGTTTTCATGAATTTGGGGTGGAACGGGTGGTGTTGGAGTTATTTGAGATTTTCAAGTTCTTTGGCGACAATGTCCTTGGCGGCGGTGTCCTTGGTGTTGCGCATGGCCGCCTGAATCATGAACCGCGACTCAAGACGGCGGGTTTCCTGGCCGGAGAGGAGTTGTGCAGCCCGGAGTTGGGCCACGCCGACGCATACCAAGCCGCCGGATGGATAGAGGCAGGGCACGGCGAGATAGGATTCAATGGCGGCGTCGTTGCGTGTGTCTTTCTTGAGCAATTCCGCAAGGAAGAAGGAGGCGTAGGCGCAGAGGTCGGTGGGCATGGCATCGGTGATCAATGCACGCAGTGCCGCCTCGCGCTCACTGACTTTGGTGGTGATGGGCATCAGCAGCGCTTTGCCAAGCTCCACAAAGGGATCCGGGCCCGGATCGGGTGTGGCTTCTGAGATTTCCTTGCCAATGGCGGTGCAGGGTGGGGCGGCACCTTCCAACGCGTTGGCCACCAAGGTGGCGCGCGCCGCTTCAAGCCAGAAATTGCCCGGCAGCTTGGCGGTATCCTTGTGATCGGCGAGAATGGGGATGAGCAGCTTCCGTCCCTCCAGCGGCTTGCCCAGCAGGATCAGGGCGATCGCTTGATTGATGGCGGGGGGCTTGTCACCAAAGACATGATCGACCGAGGTGAACGGAATGGTGCTGCCGGTCCCGAAGTTGTCGGTGTCGACCTTGACCTCAAACATATCCTTTTTGAGGGTGACCGAGGCGATGGGCAGGGATCGGCCGTTTTGAAGGACGATTTGGGGGACCGCTGACGGCGGCGGTGCCAGCACCACGGGAGTCGGTGGTGCCGGTTGCCCCGGAGTGGCGCCAGGTGCGGGCGTGGCACCGGGAGCAGGAGTGGCACCGGGAGCAGGAGTGGCACCGGGAGCAGGAGTGGCACCGGGCGTGGGAGCGGGAGTTGCACCGGGAGTGGGAGCGGGAGTTGCACCGGGATCCTGACCGGGGGCGGTTTGCAGCGGCGTGAGTGTCAGCGCTGCGCTGGCGCAGAGCCACAGGGAGGCCCGGAGCATGGGGAAGGAGAAGAGAAGGGCACTCAATTTCATAACGACAATTTCGACGCTTCCTTGGCGCGCATGGTGTTCTTAAGCTTCGGATTGGTGGTGAGAGCCTTGAGGGTCTCCGAGGCGACGGTGTATTCGTTCATTTCCTTGGCGGTCTCGTAGGCTTGCCAATAGGCTTCCGCGCACACGTTGGTGAGCCCCTGATAGGCGACGTAGATGTGCTGATAGACGCCATGGGCTTGGGCCAGCAGCTTTTTGGCCTCGTCGCTGCCGGGTTCGGCCTTGGCCGCCTCGGAACGATAACTCTGGCCCTTCAGCAGCAAGGCCTTGCCGCACAGTTCGCCGCGATAGTTCTTATCCCCGACGATTTCATCGGCCAGGGTTCTGGCGGAATCAAACTCGCCGAGTTCAATGAGGGCGTTGAGTTTGGCGAGGGTGGTTTCCTTGAACTTGGAAGTTCCCTTATTGTTTTTCAGGGTGTTTTCAAAGATGTTGAGTGCCACATCCGGTTGTTTGCGGGCGAGCGCCACCAACCCCAGCCCGTAGGGCCCGGAATCGGCGAACATGGAATCCTTGAAGTTGACGTCCAGCCGCTTGTACATGGCCTCGGCACCGTCCAGATCGCCCTCATTGAGCAGGATATCGCCGCAAGCCGACAGCAACGTCGGACTCAGCACGGAAGGGTCGCTGGCAAAGTTGGTGGCCACCCCCTTGAGCAGGAGATCCGAGCGTTCCGTATGCTCCGAACGATTCAGCAACTGGCTGAGGCGGGCACGCGCATAGAAGGTGCGGGCGGTGGCGGTCGGGTTGGGTTTGTCACCCAGCACTTTGGTGAGAATTTCCACGAGTTGGTTGTCGAGTGCCTCCTCATCCTCCGGGGTGGGTTTCTTTTTTGGGACGAGGGTTTTGACCAGTTCGTCGATGAGATATTCGACCTGCTCGACGGCGGGATTGCCGGCGCGGGCCTTGATCGTGCTGGCCAAGAGCGCGGCGCCTTCGGCCCCCTTGCCCATGCGCATGTACTGTTGCACCACCTTGCCGGCGGAAAGCAGTGCCAGCTGGTTGTCGGGGTTTTTTCTGAGGAAGTCGCCATGCAACTCCGCGATGCCGTTCCAGTCTTTCCTGCCCTGCATGATTGCGGTGGCGGAGTCCAGCGAGTATTGGATCACGTCATCGGGGCTCTTGGCCTCCACCGCTTTCTCCACCGCCTTCTTGAACGCTTCCAGCGCGCCGTCCTCGTCGGCCACCTCCTTGGTTTTCTCGAATTTCTTCTTATAGGTGTCGGCCAGCAGGCACAGCATGGAGGCATTGGAGACATCCGTCGGGTGCTCCTTCATGAACTCCTCGAGGTCGGTGATGATTTTGTCGGGCTCCACCTTCTTGTCGTTGGAATCAATGAAGGACAGGCGGTATTGCATGTCTCCGGCGTAGAGGCCCTTGGGATACTTGGTGAGGTATTCCGCGCAGGCGGCCTTGGTCTTTTTCTCCTCGTTGCTCAGGAAATGGGTCATCGCCACATGATAGAGGGCGCTCTCATACAGCAGGCTCTTCGGGAATTTCGCGATGAGCTTTTCCAAAAGCGGCGTGGAGGTGGCAAACTCCGCGTCCATGAAGGCCGAGAGAGCTTGATAGAAAATGAAGCGGTCCATGTTGACCGATTTCGGGAAGCGGTTTTCCAGGGTTTGATAGAACGGGCCGATGTCTTTCCATTTGTTGGTCTGCACCAGCAGTTCGCCGGCGAGGGTGCCGACTTGTTCGGAGAACTCGGAATCCGGATAGGCTTTGAGGAAGGCGTTGCAGAGGTCGAGCAGGCCGGCGTTCTTCTTGAGCGTATCCATGATACTGATCTCACCGAAGGCCGCCAATTGGGCGTCTTTGGAGGTCGGGTATTTGATACGCATGGTGCTGAAGCACACCCGTGCCTCCTCATAGCGTTTGAGATGGTAGAGGCAGCGGCCGCGGCGCATCACCAGGGCCGCATCCAGATTCTTGTCCCCTTCAATGACGGTCAGTGCGGCTTGTGCGGCATCGAGCCCCGGGCGCAGGGTGCCCAGCAGCTCGCTGGCGACCGAGCGCGGCCGTTCGGGGTTTTTCGTTTCTTCATCGACGGTGTTCTCGAGGATGCGGATTTTCTTGCGCTGTTGGTCCAGCGCCACGGTCTGGGTTTGGATGATCTGTTTGCGGGTCGGCACCGTCTGATAGATGGCGAGCGCCGTTTCATAGTCGTGTGCCAGCAGGGCCTTGTCGGCACGCACGCTCACCTGGTTCGCGTACCACGCGATGGAATCGCGGACGCCGGCCATGTTCATCAGGCGGTCGAGGTAATAGACGAGTTCCTCGATATTGCTGTTGTCGGCGAGCAAGTCGATGACGCCCACGGCGGCGGTGGTCTGCTGGGGGGTGGCGACATCCGCCCCCATCAAACTGCGGAAGACGATGAGGGCCTCCTTGCGCTTGCCCATGTCGCTGTATAGCTGGGCGAGCAAGAGGCCGGCTTCGGAGCTGTATTTCCAGTCCGTCATGGCCGTCTTGAGCGCCACGACCGCGCGGTCTTTCTTGTCTTGGGCGACGCAGGACTTGCCGATTCCGAGGTAGCAGCGGGAGGCATAGGCCCCTTTGGGGAAGCGGGTGACGCACTTGGTGAAGGCAGCTTCGGCCTCGGGCTGCCGGTCGGCCAGCAAGTGGGCCAAGCCGGTATTGAACATGAGCATCTCCAACATTTCCTCCTGCGCCGGCTTGGGCTTGGGTCCGAGTGCCTTGATCAGCCGGTCCATCTTGTCAATGGCGCCGTTGAAATCCTTCGCCGCAAAGGCGTCATCGGTTTCTCGCAGCAATCGGTTGAGTGCCGCCAGTGACATCACTTCACCCGGGGCCGGAACCTTGGGCGGTATGACAGCCGGTGCCTGAGCCGCCGCCGTGCCAACGAAATCAATGGAGAGCGCAGAGCAAGCGATAAGCGCGAGTAGGTGAGTGGTATGAGGTGCAGCCATGCAGGGGCAGTTTGACACGCAAAGCTGTGGCCATGGAATCGCTAAGTCAAATAAAAATGAGAAAAAATTGTTACCCATGGACATGGGTAGTCCGAGGGATGTTTTTTCGTAAAACCAGCTGCCTGCGATGAAGGTGTGTGTGAGGATTCAGTTGATCCATCTTCGCCGGTTTTCCGGCCGACCCACCTCAACAGAGGGTCGGGCTGGCGGGATTGCCCCGCGTTCGCGGGGCCATGCCAGTTTGCGCTTCGCGATTTTTTTTCGAGGTCGCTACGAGCGCCCCCCGCGTTCGAACCCAAAGAGCCTTGCGGCTGGGTTCTCATCCCGCCACCAAGTGAAGGAGCATGGGG
>CAIKDP010000363.1 GCA_903826205.1 Akkermansiaceae bacterium | reverse complement strand
GCATGGTGCATGGGGAGAAGACGACGACAAGAATGTCGTCGCTCCTCAAGCGCGGCAGCGCTAAGGAGCCACCACATTCCTGTGGTGGTGGCGGCAGCATGGTGCACGGGGACAAGACGACGACAAGAATGTCGTCGCTCCTTAGTGAACTGCGCAGCGGACATGGACGACGGCGCCGCCGGTGGGTGCGTTGCGGAACTCGACGGTGCCGCGAAACGCGCCGATGCGTTCACTGATGCCGAGCAGGCCGAGGGCTTTGGAGCCTTCAAACGCCTGTGGCGGGAACCCCTGGCCATTGTCGGCGATGACCAGATTCAACTCGCCCCCGGTGACGTCCAAGCGGATGTCCACCTGGGTGGCCTGCGCGTGGCGGACCACATTGGTGAGGGATTCCTGCACAATCCGGAACAAGGCCAGCGCCAGGTCCTGGTGCAATTCCACATCCCCGGCCGGCAACGCCAGATGGCACAGCAAGCCGCTGCGGGAGGTCGTCTCCTCGGCCTGCCACTCAATGGCCGCCGCCAACCCCAGTTCAAACAAAACGCTGGGCCGCAACGCGGCACAGATGGTCTGGGTTTGCTCGGTGAGGCGTTCAATGAGCGGCACCATGGCCACGATCCGGTCGCTCAAGAGCGCCAGGTCGGGCGGTGTGATGGTCTGCAGATGGCGGTCCATGCCCATCAAATCAATCTGCAAAGCGGTCAGGTGCTGGCCGAAAGTGTCGTGCAATTCGCGGGCGAGGCTGGCGCGCTCTTCCTCGCGCACGGCTTGCATGCGCGCCGTGAGTTCGTGCAGGTCGGTTTGGGATTGGCGCAATTCCGCGACCTTGGTGGCCAGGGTCTCCTGCATTTCGACCATGCGCAGGCCGACTTGGACGCGGGCGATGAGTTCGCCGGGATCGAAGGGTTTGGCCAGATAGTCGTTGGCCCCGGCGCCCAGGCCGGCGATGATGCTGGTCTTTTCGCTTCTGGCGGTGACCATGATGATGTAGGGCGGGCGGTCGGTGGGCAGCGCGCGAACCCGGCGCAAGACTTCCGGACCGTCCATCTCCGGCATCATCCAGTCGAGTATCACCAAGCGCGGGGCGTCGCTTTGCTGGAGGGCCTGCCACGCCTCGAAACCATTGACGGTTTCCAGCACCTCATGGCCGCTTTTTTGCAAGACGCTGGCCAACACGATCCGGGACGTCAAATCGTCTTCGGCGATGAGGATTTTCATGCGTTGCGTGCGGGTGGTGAAATCACGCGTGTTGGCTGAGCGCGTGCTTGAGTGTGGCAAAGCGCGCGACGAGTTCGGGCAGGAGGCTGGTGGCGCTATGCAAATCGCCGGTGGTGGCGGTCCGCTCGAGTTGGAGGGCGATTTCGCGCAGGTGTTCGCCGCCGACGTTGGCGGCCGCGCCCTTGAGCGAGTGGGCCTGGCGTGCGGCCGCCTCGGCGTCGCCGGAGACCAGGTGGCCCTCGATCGCCGAGATCTGCAGCGGCGCGTCGAGCAGAAAGCATTGGGCCACCTTGCGCACCAAGGAGTCATCATGCATCAGGCGGGCCATCATTCCGGCGTGATCGAAGACCGCGACGGGCTGTGGGTCGTTGGATGGGGCGGGGGTTGGCATGGGCGGTTGGTCTTGCAGGGTTTCCTTGGGCAGCCATTTTTTCAACACCGCGGCCAGCGAGTGGGGCGACACCGGTTTGGGCACATAGTCATCCATGCCCGCTTGCAGGCATTTTTCGCGGTCGCCGCGCAGGGCATGGGCGGTCATGGCAATGATGGGGACCTGGTGATTGCGCACGGCGGATTGCGTGTGGCGGATTTGGCGCGTCGCCTCGAAGCCATCCATCTCCGGCATTTGCACATCCATCAGGACCAGGTCATAGGGGAGGGATTCGAGCGCCTTGACGGCCTCCGCGCCGTTGGCCACGGCATCCGCACGCAGGCCGAGTTTGTTGAGAATGCTTTGGGCCACCAGTTGGTTGGTGATGTTGTCCTCGGCCAGCAGGATGCGGGCCCGGCGGCCGTTGATAGGTTTGAGCGTCACGCGCGGCTGGTTGTGGCGGCTGGAGATGGGCCGGCGCAGGCTGGCACCGACGCGTTTGCCCAAGTGGGCAGTGAACCAAAACTCCGAGCCCTTGCCGGCTTCGCTGGTCACGCCGATTTCGCCGCCCATCAACTCGGCCAATTGCTTGGAGAGGGCCAAGCCCAGGCCGGTGCCGCCGTATTGCCGCGTGGCCGAGGAATCCAACTGGCTGAACTTGTCAAACAGCCGGTCGAGTTGGTCGCTGGGGATGCCGGGTCCGGTATCGCGCACCGCGAAGCGCAGCAGGGCCTCCTCCGGGGTTTCCGCCACCAAGGTGACGCGCACCTCCACCTCGCCCGAGGCGGTGAACTTGATGGCATTGCCCGCCAAATTGGTTAGAATCTGGCGCAGGTGGCCGGGGTCGCCGCTCAAATGTTCGGGCACTGCGCCATCCACGCGGCAGTGGAGTTGGAGGTTTTTTTCGTGAGCCGGCAGGGCCAGTGTGGTGGTGAAGTCCTCCAACAGGTCGGATAGATCGAAGTCGAGCGTTTCGAGTTCGAGTTTTTTGGCTTCGATTTTGGAGAAATCGAGCAAGTTGTTGAGCAGGCTGAGCAGGGATTCGCCGCTGGTCCGCACGGATTCGGCGTAGACGCGTTGTTCCTCATTGAGTTCGGTATCGAGCAGCAAGCCGTTCATGCCGATGACCCCGTTCATGGGGGTGCGGATTTCGTGACTCATATTGGCCAGGAACTCGCTCTTGGCGGTGTTGGCCAACTCGGCGCGTTGGGCCAGGGCGTTGGCCCGTGCGGTGATGGCCTCGAGGTGGCGGTTGGTTGCCTGGAGGGTTTCCTCCGCGCGCTTGCGCTCGGACAGGATGCCGGTGAGCACGAGGACGGAGATGATGGCCACTCCCAGGAAGGAATACAGCAGCATGAGGGATTCATGCACCGAGTTGCCCATGAACGGGCTGTTGTCCAGACGGTTGCCGATCATGGCGAAGAGCGCGATGGCTGCGGCCGCGGTGGCGGCACCGCGCAGGCCAAACCGAAAGGCCGCCCACAGCAGCAAAGGCAGCAGGCAATATTCCACGTGCGCATGTTGTTGGAACAGGACGAAAATGCACAGCAGCAGGGTCACCACCCCCAGCATCGCCATTTCCAGCATCAACCAGGATTTCTTTTTAACGGAATGTTGGAAGTGCCAGGCCAGCACCAGCGGGGTGACCACGATGGCGCCGGCGGCGTTGCCCACCGACCAGGTGATCCACGAGTCGCCGAAGCGCTCCCACGGGACATAGCCGCCCAAGGACAGGCCGAGCAACCCGCACGTGGGGCTGAGCATGCAGCAACCGAGCGCCCCGACCGTGGCGAGGATCAGCACGTTATAGCCGCTGAAAAACGGGTGTTCCTCCTTACAGAAACGCCGCACCAGAAAGGCGCCGCCGCTGGCACAGGCAATCGCCCCGAGGCTCACAAAAGCCGCCACCAGCAAGGCGGTCACGGAGGTGTGGCCGGTCAGCGCCGCACCGTGGTAAAAGGCGCTGACATTGGTGATGAACGAGCCGATCCAGACGCCGATCAACGCCACCCGGCCCACGATCAACACCGCTGCCAGGGCGATTCCCATATCGGGAAATACCGGGGAGAGATTGCCGGGCGTCGTCGTGATCTGCAGGGCCGCCTTGGACGCCAAGGCGTAGACCACGGCCACCGCGAGAATGGCCACCGGCGAGGGGATGGCAAGCAATGGGGCATGTGATTCCTTGGGGGTTGTCTGATTCATACGGACGATGGGTTTGCGATGCGCGCTGAAAGTAGGAAAATCACCGCGGCGCGCATAGCACACGGGTTCGTGATACATGCGTCACCCTTTCAACTACATGGTGTCTGATTTCCAAGGCGCTCACTCAATGAGGTTATTGCTGATGGCGTAGTGGGTGAGTTCCGCATTGGTGTGGAGATTCATTTTTTCGAGGATGCGGGTCCGGTAGGTGCTGATGGTGTTGCCGCTGAGGGATAGGTCGGCGGCGATTTCCTTGACGGTTTTGCCGGAGCCGATGAGGCGCAGGATTTCGAATTCGCGGTCGGAGAGTCGTTCGTGCAGGAGGTCGCTGCCATGGTCGCCCAAGACGGCGGCGAGTTGTTCGGCGAGGACGGTGGAGACATAACGGCCGCCGCTGAGGATGCGCTCGACGGCGCGGATGAGTTCGGTGCCGGCGCTGGCCTTGGTGAGGTAGCCGCTGGCGCCGGCGCGGAACGCGCGCACGGCGAACTGGCGTTCCGCATACATGCTCAACATCAGCACCGGGGTCATGATGCGTTGTGCGCGGATTTCCTTGAGCACATCCAAGCCGCCGCGTCCCGGCATGGAAATGTCTAGAATGATCAGCGCCCATGACTGGTGCAGGGCGGCGTCGAGCGCTTGCTGGCAGGATTCAGCCTCGCCGAAGGTGGCGTCCTTGAACGCCTCCGTCAGCATGAGCTTGAGTCCGCCCCGCAGCATGGCGTGATCGTCGGCTATCAGGATTCTCATGAAAATGGGGTGGGTTCTGGCCGGGGGATGCTGCAGCGCACCCGCACGGCGGCGCCTTTGCCGGTTTCGTTAAGGAATTCCACCGCGCCGCCAAAGGCGCCGATTTGCTCGCACATGCCGAGCAGGCCCGGGGCCACCGCGCCCGAGAGAGAGGTTGGCGGGAACCCCCGGCCGTTGTCCTGGATGAGCATTTCCAACTCGTTGCCCACGACGTTGAGGCGGATGTCCACCTGCGTGGCCTGCGCGTGGAGAACCACGTTGCTGAGGGCTTCCTGGACGATGCCAAGCAGGGTTCGGGTGAAATCGGGGGCCACATGGATCGGCAAGGCGGCCAAAGGCAGGACGTAGGAATCATTGGGTTTGGCGGACGGGGCGCTCACCCCATCGTCACGCCCGCTTGGCCGGCGAGCCGCCATGGCAGCCATATCCGCCTGGGCTTGGCGCAGTTCCCGGGTCGTGGCACTCAGGGTGTCCTGCATCTCATTGATCCGTTGGTCGGCCTCCACGCGCATGCGCTGGGCATTGGCCCGTTGCTGGTGGCGCCGGAGTTGCATTTCGACCATGCGGCGGCCGACTTCGACGCGGGCCAGGAGTTCGCCGGGATCGAAGGGTTTGGCCAGATAGTCATTGGCGCCGGCGTCGAGTCCGGCGATGACGTGAGTCTTGTCGCTCTTGGCGGTGAGCATGATGATGTAGGGTGGCCGGTCGGTTTGGAGGGTGCGGACCCGGCGCAGCAACTCCGGACCGTCCATCTCCGGCATCATCCAATCCAGAATCACCAGACGCGGTGCGTCGGGTTGTTGGAGAACCTCCCACGCCTCGCTGCCGCTGCTGGTTTCCTCCACATCGTAGCCATGCATTTTAAGCACGCCCACCAGAACGGTGCGGGACGTCAAATCATCTTCGGCGACAAGTATTTTCATAGGGATGGGCTTGGGGGGCGGTTCATTAGGGTTGGGACATGGCTTGTTTGAGGGCGCCAAACTGGGATTCCAGCTCGGGCAGGAGGCTGGTGGCGGTGGTCAGGTCGCCGGCGTGGGCGGCCTGTTCCATCTTGGCGGCGAGTTCGCGCACGCGTTCGCCGCCGACATTGGCGGCGGCCCCTTTGAGGGTGTGGGCTTGGCGCTCGACGGCCAGCATATCGCCGGCTTGCAGATGGTTGGCGATGGCGATGATCTGTTGCGGGATATCCAGCAGAAACCCTTGGGACACCATTTGGATCAGCGCCGCATCGTGCATCAAGCGGGCCTTCATCCCCGCTTGGTCGAAGATCTCCAAGCCGGGCTGGAATGGGGTGTCGGCGTTGTCATCCTCCGCCGGGCCTTGGGTCATATCCGCTGGCAGCCACTTCCTGAGGATCGCGGCCAGTGACTGTGGGGAAACGGGCTTGGGCACATAGTCGTCCATGCCCGCTTGCAGGCATTTTTCGCGGTCGCCACGCAAGGCATGGGCGGTCATGGCGATGATGGGGACCAGGGGGTTGCGCACGGTGGATGGCGCCGTGCGGATGAGACGCGCCGCCTCATAGCCATCCATCTCGGGCATCTGCACATCCATCAGGACCAAATCATAGGGGATGGTTTCGAGCGCCTTGACGGCCTCCGCGCCGTTGGCCACGGCATCCGCGCGCAGGCCGAGTTTTTTGAGGATGCTTTGGGCCACCTGCTGGTTGGTGATATTGTCCTCGGCCAGCAGGATGCGCGCCCTGCGACCCTTGAACTGGTTGAGCGTCTCGCGCGCCGAGTGGCGGGTGGCGATGGGTCGGTATTTGAGTTCCGTGCCGTCCGGTTCCGCCAGCACCCGGGTGAGGATGGCTTTGAGTTCCTGGGGCCAGACCGGTTTGGTCACATAGGCCGCAAAGCCGATTTCCTCAAAATGCCGGGCGTTGTCCCAAGCTCCCAGGGACGTCAGAATCACCATGTGCAAAGGGGCAAGCCGGGAGTCCGCTTTGATCGCGCGGCCAAGCGTCGCTCCGTCCATGCCGGGCATCTGCATGTCGATCAAAATCATCTGGAAGGGGTCGGCCTCGTCCAGCGCCTCATTGAGCGCCTGCAAGGCGGCGGTGCCGTCGGCGGCTTCCGCCGGGCGCATCCCCCACAGGGCCAGGCTGGAACTGAGGATTTCCCGATGGGTGGCATTGTCATCGACGGTCAACACGCGCACCCCGTGGAGGTTGGCGGGGGTGGGCTGTTCCTCGGGCGCAGGTTCCGTCTGACGGCCCAGGCGTGCGGTGAACCAGAACTCCGAGCCCTGACCCACTTCGCTGGTTACGCCGATTTCGCCGCCCATCAAGATGGCCAGTTCCTTGGAGATGGCCAAGCCCAAGCCGGAGCCGCCGTACTGCCGCGTGGTGGAGGTGTCGAGTTGGGTGAATTTGCGGAACAATTGCGCAACCTTGTCCTCGGAGATGCCGGGGCCGGTGTCGCGCACGGAGAAGCGCAGATGAACGTCCTGCGGGGTCTCCGCCAGCAAGGCGACGCGCACCTCCACCTCGCCGGCGGAGGTGAATTTGATGGCATTGCCGGTGAGGTTGGCAAGGATCTGGCGCAGGCGGCCGGGATCCCCGCACAAGCGTTCCGGCACGGCACTGTCGATGCGGCAGAGCAGCTCCAGGTTTTTCTCATGCGCCAGCAGGGCCAGCGTCGCGGTGAAATCTTCCAACAAGTCTGTGAGATTGAAATCGAGGGTCTCCAGATCGAGTTTTTTCGCCTCGATCTTGGAGAAGTCGAGAATGTCGTTGAGCAACCCTAACAGCGATTCGCCGCTGGCGCGCACCACCTCGGCGTAGTTGCGTTGCTCGTCGTCGAGATTGGTATCTAGCAGCAGCCCGTTCATGCCGATGACGCCGTTGAGAGGGGTGCGGATTTCATGGCTCATGTTGGCCAGGAACTCGCTCTTGGCCAGTGTGGCCATGGCGGCCTGAGCGGCCATTTCGTTGGCCCTGGTGGTGGCGGCCTCGAGGTTGCTGTTGATGGCTTGGAGTTCGTCTTCGGCTTGCTTCTGGGCGGTGATGTCGCGCATGACCGAGACGTAGCTGAAGATTTCGCCGGCGGTGTTGCGGACCGGCGAGATGGTCGTCTCCTGGGTATAGAGGGTGCCGTTTTTCTTGCGGTTGATAAAGCGGCCCTGCCAGATTTGGCCACTGGCAAGGGTCTTCCACAACGCGCGATAGGTCACATCTTCCTGTTGATGGCTTTTGAGGATGCGGGGGGTTTGGCCGATGGCCTCCTCGCGGGTGTAGCCGGTGATGGTTTCGAAGGCGGGATTGACATACTGGATGACGCCGCGCACATCGGTGATGACGATGATTTCCGCGGTTTGCTCAATGGCCGTCGCCAGACGTTTCAGATCCGCTTCGGTGCGGGCCGTGTCTTCGATGATGCCCAGCAGGGCCAGTCGGGCTTGGTTGCTTTCCGCCAACAGGGTGCGCACCTGCTCCTCCGCTTGTTTGCGCTCCGTGATGTTGAGGAAAGTGGTGACGAAGTGATCCGGTTTGTATTGGTAGGCGACGCAATCGTACCAGCGGCCGTTGCGCTGGAGTTGTTGTTCGAAGCGGATCGACTTGCCGGTGCGGGCGACTTGGCCGAAGGTGCCGATCCAATCAAAGGTGCTGTCGGCGATTCCGGGGAAGGCCTCGGTTGCCGTCTTGCCACAGGGGTTGACGCCGGTGAGTTCCTGATAGCTGGCGTTGGCATCCAGATAGAGGAAATCGAGCGGCGCGTCCTGGGCGTCATAAATCATTTCATGATAGGCCACGCCGATGGGGCCTTTTTCAAACAGGGCGCGGAATTTCCACTCCGCCTCCATCCAGGCGGCCTCCGCCCGTTTGCGCCTGGTGAGGTCACGGCACACACTCATGGTCTCGGGTTGGCCTTCCCAGGTGATGAGCTGGGCATTGACCTCGACGGGGATGATCGAGTGGTCCTTGCGCCGGTGTTCGGTTTCGTAGGTGAGATGGCCGGCCTCCATCAACTTGGCGACGCGTTCGGGGGGCTCCGTCGCTTGGGCCGGGACTTCCACTTGGTGGAAAGTCATGGCCATCAGTTCGGCGTAGGTGAAGCCGAGTTGTTCGCAGGCCATGGGATTGACCTCGAGCATGCGCCCCTGCGCGTCATGAATGAAGATGGCGTCGCCGACGCTCTCAAACAAGAGGCGGTGCTTGCGTTCGCTTTCGCGCAGCGCGGCCTGCTGGGCCCGGACGCGCGCATCGGTGCGCCGGAGCAGCACGAAGATGCCGCTGAGCAAGAGTGTGAGCAGCACCGCGCCCGCGGTTTCACACAGCGACATGAGCCGCGCAAAGGCGGCCTTGGCAAGGGTGATGTCGCGCAGAATGAGCAGATCCCCGACCACCGCTCCCGTGGCGTCTTTAATGGGCGTGGCTGAGGCCCGCCAGTCCTTGCCATCGGAGATAATCTCCTGTTGGATCTCGTCCTGGGCATAAGTGCCCTGTGCGACTTGATTGGCCAGCGGGGTGAAGGCATCGGGCAGGTGTCCTTGGGAGCTGTAGGTCACGACGCTCTGTGGCAGGTGGTCCCACTCCGCTTTTTTTCCCATCAAGCGCATCCCCTCCTCCCAGGATTCCCGTTGCAAAAACTCCTTGCGCAGCAACAACAGTAGTTGGGTGCCGGAGCGGGTGTGCAGCATTTGGAGCTCACTTTCAATTTCCTTGCCCAGTTCCAGGTAACCCACCAAACCGCTGCCATCAAAAACCGGCAGCACCACCTGCAAGGTGAGCACGCCCAGTGAATCCAACTCAATGCCGGAAGCCGTCTTGCCGGTGCGTTCCGCTTTGAGCGCGGTGGAGCGATTGAGCAGGTCCCCATGTTGTCCGGGCGTGTGGACGCGCAGCAGGCAGCGGCGCTCGCGGTCATAGAAGTTGAGGTGCGTGAGTTGCCGCGCCCGGTGCATCCGCTCGAACATCGGCTGCCAAGCGGCCAGAAGCACATCGGCCGTCCCCTCGCGCAGGGACATTCGAACCGTCGCATCCTCGGCGACGGGCTGGGCGGTGGCACTCAGGGTGGTGGCTCCCTGCCTGAGGGCCACCGCCAGGCCGCCGGCTATGTTGGAATTGTCAGCGGCCGTCTCGCGGGTCAGCAGCAGTCGTTGCTGCTGCCAGAGCAGCGCGCCGGCCGCCACCATCAGCAGGCAGATGATGGCCGTCATGGGCGGCAGCAGTCGCCACAGGATCGGCTTGGGTGAAATGTCAACACGGCCAGCCGGCAGGGGGTGGGTGGCGGAGAGGATGGCGATGACCACAATGAGCAGCACCAACATGAATCCCACCGGCTGGATCACCCGGGCGGCCACTTCCCAGCGCCAGGTTTGGGCGTCGATGTCCATGCCAAGCACGGCCAGCACCTCACCGTTTTGCGGGTTGATCAAGGGCACCAGTGCCGAGACCCACGAGCCCCATTTGTTAGTGACCGGGCCGACGACAGCCGCATCCTTGGTGTTGAACACCGGGCGGTAATCCGACGGCGCCTCGTCATAGCTGCGCCCCGGCAGACTCATGTCCAGGGAATCCGGGGCGGCACTGTCCACAAAGAAAAAGATGGCGTCGTCGGCCCGCTCCCCGGGCACCCGCGTGTGTTGCGTCAGGTGGGCGGTCGCCTGGTCGGTCCGCCGTCCCATCAGATAGAACCACTTGCAATTCGGATTGGCGGGCACGATGGACACCAGCTGTGCCTTGAGCCGCTGATAGTCGGCCGTGCTGCGGTCCGCCTCGGTGCCGGTGAGCGCCTTGACGTTGTCGATGTTGAGTGCCTGTGCCACGAGGCGCGCCTGCTGGAGCAGGACCGTGCGTTGATCGCGGTCGGCGCGGGCGGCCGCCAACCAGATGGTGCCGGCGATGAGCCCGCACGCGGCCGCGGCTAACAACAAACGGATTGCTCCTGCTGATAGGCGGCGGCGTGGCGCGGGGGTGGTGGACATGGGGATGATGTTAGATGCTGTCGGTCGCGGCGTAGGGCGGGGTTTGGCCGAGGCGGTTGGCGAGGGCGTTGACCTCGCGTTTGAGTTCACCGATGCGGCTTTCGCGGCCGAGGGTGACGGTTTGCCAGCGGCGCAATTCGTCCAACTGGCGGGAGAGGGCCTCGGCGGCCTGTTTGCGTTCGGTGATATCGCGGACCGCGACGAGCAGGAGGGGTTGGCCTTTCAAGGTGAACGAGCGGGAGGAAATCTCGACCGGAAAGATGGTGCCATCCTTTTTGCGATGCAGGCGTACCGGGATATTCAAGACTTGGGAGGCCGGGGGCTGGGCTTCATGGTCGAGGTGGAGCATCTCCAGCGGGTCCGCCGCCAAGTCCGTGCTAAGGCGGGTGAGCAATTCCTCCGGGTCGTAGCCGTAGAGTTCGGAGGCCATGAGGTTGGCCTCGATGATGCGGTTGGAATCGATGGCGATGAGAAAGAGTGCGTCCGAGGCGGACTCGAACAATTGGCGGTAGCGCTGTTCGCTCTCCCGCTGGGCCTGTTCGCTGGCCCGCCGCGCCTGATTTTCCGCTTGCAGATCTTCCAGCAAGTTGAGCATGGCGTGCTGGCTTTGTTGCAGGGCGCGGGTGCGTTCCGCCACCAACCCGGCCAGGCGCGCCTTGTCATTGAGTTGGATCAAGGAGGCCGCCTTGAGCTTGGCCATCGCCTGGATCTGGGCCCCCAGTTCGAGCACGTCGAAGGGCTTGGAAATAAATCCCTCCGCACCCGACTCCAGGGCCTTGACGCGGCTGTCCCGATCGGTCTTGAGCGCCGTTAGAAAAAGCACCGGAATGACCCGCAGGTCCTCGTGCGCCTTGAGTTTGCGGCACACCGCGTAGCCGTCCATGCCCGGCATGACGATGTCGAGCAGGATCACATCCGGGTTTTCCTCCTGCGCCACTTCCAGGCCCTTCGGACCACTGAGGGCGGTGAAGACCCGCACCCCGGGCAAGCGGTCCGCAACGACCGCCTTGAGCGCCGTTAGATTGTCCTGATTGTCGTCGATCGCGAGTATTTTCATGGGGTGCCTTTCCTAACCGTTCAAGTGCTCAGCCTAGAAATTGGTGCAGCGTCTGCAGCAAGGTGTCGTGATCAATCGGTTTGGAGATATAGCCGTCGAAGCCGCGGGCGAGGATTTCCTCGCGGTTGCCTTTCATCGCGCTGGCGGTGACGGCGATGACCGGGATGTCGCAGAGTGCCGGGTCCTGGCGGATGGCGGCGAGTGCCGCGTAGCCATCCATGACGGGCAGCGCGAGGTCGGTTAGAATCAGCGCGGGTTGGTGGAGGCGTGCCTGGGCGATGGCGGATTGGCCATCCTCCGCGCAGATGACCGGATAGTGCTCGTCTAACAAGGCGCGGGCGGTGTGCAGGTTGTCGGCGTTGTCTTCGACGATGAGGATCAGGGCTTGGCCCGGGTCGAGTGGGCGGCGGCGGACGGGCGGTTCCATCCGCAAGTGGCTTGTGCCCGGGGTTGCCGGACCGGGCGCGGCGGCCTCCCACGCGGGGCCTGAGTCGTCGCTTGGGTCGGCCTCCGCAGGCGTGGGCACCAGGGGCAGGCGCAGGGTGAAGGTGGAGCCGACGCCGGGGGTGCTTTGCACCGTGATGTCGCCACCGAGGCGCTGGGCATACCGTTTGGCGATCGCCAGTCCCAGGCCGGTGCCGCCGTATTTGCGCGGGGTGCTGTCATCGGTTTGGCGGAATTCGTCGAAGATATGCGGGATTTGTCCGGTGGTGATGCCGATGCCGGTATCGCGCACGGCCACCTCAAGCTCGCCGTTGGCATGGCGGGCGGAGACTTCCACCGTGCCGTGCTCGGTGAATTTCAAGGCATTGCCGACGAGGTTTTGCAAAATGTGGTGACATTTGTCGGGGTCGGAGTGGAGGGGTGGCAGTTCCTCGTCCACTGCTTGGGTGATCACCGAGTTGACCTGAAACGGATGGTTGTAGAGCATCTGGGTGTGCGTCCAGAGCAGGCGCGTCTGATGCCACGCGAAACCGCCGAGCCCCACCACCAGTGCCAGGATCACTCCCAGTGCCAGCCGCAGTTGTGTGGCGATTCTCACGTCATGCAGTTTCATGGAAGCGGCACTCTAACCTTTGGGTGAGGCGATGACAAGGACAAGTAAGGTGCCGCCACCGACGCCGCGGGTGGCGGGGCCTGGGTTGGCGCGGCGGCTCGGGCGTCATCTTTCATGGACAATGCGATATTTTTCCGCTTGGCCGGCCGCCAGCAGCAAGGCGTTGACCTCTTGCTTCAATTCGATCATGCGCAATTCCCGGCCCACTGTCACCTTGTTGAAGCGCTCGAGTTCGGCGAATTTTTCCTTCAACTCCAGGTCGGCCTGTTTGATTTTGAGGCGGCGCTGTTTTTGTTCCATGCTGCACATGACGGCCGGGCCGAGGCGCCGGATGTGTTCCTTGATCACATAGTCCCAGGCCCCGGCTTTCATGCACTCCACGGCGGTTTCCTCGTTCATCGAGCCGGTGATGATGATGAAGGGCGTGTCCGGGGCGTGTTCCAGCGCCAGTTGCAACGCCTCCATCCCGTCAAAGCGTGGCAGCTTGTAGTCGGATAGAATGAGGTCCGGTTGGTACGATTCGAGTGCCGCAAGGAAATCCTCGCGGGTCTCGACGCATTGGAACTCGCAGTCGGGCATTGCCCGCCTGACTTCACGCTCGTTGAGTTCCGCGTCGGTGGGCAGGTCTTCCACTATCAGGATGCGTGTCTTGTCATTCATATGGATATCTCCGTGTGGGCGGTTAGTTGTTCATCAATCACACTTTGGGGGGCCTGGTTGACCAGCAGCCAGTAGAGGCCCAGTTTGCTCATGGCTTCGATGAAGTCATCGGCATCCACGGGTTTGACCACGTAGCTGTTGGCACCCAGCGCATAGGCGGCGGCGATGTCCGGATTCTCCTGCGAGGAGGTCACCACCACCATCGGAATGTCCCGCGTGCGCGGGTGCGCCTTGAGCACCCCGAGCACCTCCAGTCCGGTCATTTTCGGCAATTTCAGATCGAGCAGGATCACCTTGGGCGAGCGCGTCATCTTGCGCCCGGCATAGGCCCCGCGGCAAAACATGAAGTCAAGTGCCGCGGCCCCATCTTCCACCAGAAACAGGGGGTTGGCGATACTCTGCCGGCGCAGCGCCCGGATGATCAGCTCCGCGTCCAGGGCGCTGTCCTCGACTAACAGAATATCCACAACGGATGAGGGGTTCATGGGGCTTGATGTTTGTTAGGTAGGGAGACAAAAAACGTCGCGCCCTGACCGAGTTCGCCCTTGGCCCAGACCTGGCCGCCGTGGCGCTCGACGATGCGCTGGACGATGGCCAGGCCCACGCCTGTGCCTTCGAATTCCTTGTTGCTGTGGAGGCGCTGGAACACGCCGAAGAGCTTGTTGACATATTGCATGTCAAAGCCCGCGCCGTTGTCCTGGACGGAGTAAATGGTCCCGTGCTCACCCGCCTCGGCTGTCACTTGGATCACCGCCCGGGGCTTTTTGGAGGAGAACTTGACCGCGTTGGACAGCAGGTTCACCCACAGTTGGCGCAGCAGCGTCGGGTCGGCCACGGTGTCCGGCAGCGGCCCCACCTCAAAATCAATGCGGGCACGGTCTTCCGGGGTGCTCACTTCAGCGAAGATGGCTTGGACGAGCGCCTCCATGTCGAGGGTCATGAGTTGCAGGGCGCTACGCCCGACGCGCGAGAAGGCGAGCAGGTCGTCAATGAGTTTGCCCATGTTTTTCGCGCTCTGACTGATGGTGGTGCAGATCCGCTGGCCCTCGGCATCGAGGCGCGGCGCGTAGTCATCGAGCAGCATCCGGGTGTAGCCATCGACCG
>CAIKDP010000362.1 GCA_903826205.1 Akkermansiaceae bacterium | reverse complement strand
CGATGTGATCCTGGGCATTGGCGCGGATGTGTTCGCCGAGGATGCCCGCAAATCGCTGGGCGTGGCCATCGGTGAGGCCGAGAAAACCGAGAACAAAGGCCAACTCAAGCTCAAGATCTGGCGCAAGGGCGCCATCCGTGACAACGTCAGCCTTCCGCTGACGGTGATGGGCGCATACAGCGCCACCGCGCCCTACGCATGTCCCAAATCCGCCCGGATCCTGGCCAATGCCTGCCAATACCTCGAGACCCACCCCGCCTTCACGGCCGGCAACGAAGGCAATGCCGTGGTCGGCATGGCGCTGTTGGCCGCCGGGCGGTCGGAGGACCTGCCCAAGGTGCAGGCCTACGCCCGCAAGGTCGCCGCGGGCGTTGGCAAACTCACCGTGCCATTGAACCAAATGTGTGCCTGGCCGTGGGGCTATAACAACACGTTTCTATGCGAGTATTATCTGGCAACCGGCGACAAGGAGGTGCTACCCGCCATCGGTGAGTACACCATCACCTCGGCCAAGGGCCAGAGTTGGTGCGGCACCTATGCCACGGCATGGCATGGCCCAAGCCGGACGGTTCCTCAACCCACGGCATTGTGCCGCCCTATGGCGCGCTGAATCAGGCGGGCCTGCTGGTGAGCATCGGCATTGTGCTGGGCGACAAGTGTGGCATCAAGGACCCGGAGATTGCGCCGGCCATCGAGCGCTCGCGCCGCTATTTCGGTTACTTCGCCGGCAAGGGCGCCGTGCCCTATGGCGAATCGCCCGCCGAGGAGTTGCACGACGACAATGGCAAAAACGGCGAGGCCGCATTGTTGCTGGCATTGCAAAGCCAGGCCGACATGAGCCCGCAGGTCCAGTACTTCGCCAAATCCTGCACCGCCGCCTATGCCCTGCGCGAATTCGGCCACTGCGGCCCCTACTGGGCCAAATTGTGGCAACCCATGGCCGTCAACCTCGCCGGCCCCGAGGCGCTGGCCGCCTACTTCAAGAAAATCGCCTGGGAACTGGATCTGACCCGCCGCTGGGACGGCTCCTTTGTCTATCATGGTTCCACCGGCGGCAAACCTAACGACGAGGGCAGCATGGGACCAGGCAGTAACACCGGTGCCCTCATGCTGACCTATGCGCTGCCCCTGAAGAAGATTTTCCTAACAGGAAAAGACCAGGGCCCCAAACACCGGATCACCTCCAAGGATGTGAAGGAAGCCATGACCGACGGGCTGTGCAGCCTGCGCAACGACTTGAAGGCCGCGAGCGCCAAGCAATTGGTCGATACGCTGTCGAGTTGGTCGGCGCAAAAGCGCGGCTGGGCGGCGCAGGAACTGGCCGGCCGCACGGCTGAGGTGGCGGCGCTGGTTCCCAAGCTGCAGGAAATGGCCGAGGCCAAGGACGTAAACACGCGGATGGGTGCCACCAAGGTGCTGTCGCTGATCCAGGACGAGCGCGTGTTACCGGTGCTGGTGCGCCGGCTCAATGACAGTGACTATTATGTGCGCTGGCTGGCCGCGGGTGGCTATTCGGGGAATGCCACCCTGTTGTGGAAACCCGCCGCGCGGCCGGCTCTAACGGACATGCTCAAGACCATCGTCAACCATGACTTGCCCGTCGAGCCGATCAATTGGGACGAGCCGTGTCAGGCGGCGCAAACCTATCTGGCGCAGGCCGTGTTCAACGGCCAGCTGAAGGATTCGGTTACAGGGGTGTCCACCGCGGATCTCCATCCGGCCGTCGCCACCATGGCGCGGGCGCATGAGTCCGGGTGCGCGGTCTTGGCCGGATTTGTCAATGGCAATGCGCTGCAACCCGCCGATATCAACGCGCTGGCCCCGCTGCTGACCCAAACCCTCATGGAGGCCTATAACTATCCGGATTTCCGCCTGCCCAACGCGATCGTCAGCCCCAATGGCACCAGCGCCAGTTCTAACAGCACAGCCACCTTCACCATCCCCGGAACCTATATCCTGAAGCTGACCGTGTCCGATGCACTGCTGGGCGATAGCGAAGGCTACGGCGGGGTTTTCACCAATCTAACCGTCAAGTTCAAGGACGGCAAGAACGTGGCCAACCGGCCGCCGGCGGCCACTCCGCAGAGTGTGACGCTGGCCGAGGACACGTTCACGAAGATCAAGCTCGCCGGCACCGATCCGGAGGGCTACGCGATTGACTATGCCCTGGCCGGGTTGCCGGCCCGCGGTGCCTTGTCGGGCACGGCCCCGGATCTAACCTACACGCCGTCGCTGTATTTCAAGGGTGTGGACAACTTCACCTTCACGGTGACCGACAGCGAGGGGCAGGTGTCCCCGCCGGCCACGGTGAGCCTCACCGTGACCCATGTGAACCATCCGCCAGTGGCCCGTTACCGGAGCCTGCCGGTGGCGGTGAACACGCCCGCCGAGATCGAGTTGACCGCCAGCGACATCGACAAGGACCCACTGACCTTCACGGTGCTGACCCGTCCCGCCCATGGCACGCTGGCGGGCACCGCACCCAAATTCAAATACACCCCGGCGGCGGGCTACAAGGGCACCGATGGCTTCACCTTCAAGGTCAATGACGGCAAGGCGGATTCCGAGCCGGCCACCATCGCCTTCACCATGGGCGGGCTGGCCGCCGGCATTTGCTCCGAGTTCTATCAATGGCCCGGCCTGTCAAGCCCCGAGCCATGGCCGGACATGGCGGGCCGCAAGCCGGACACGACCCGGATTGATGCCAAGCTGGAGATTGCCCAGGCGGGGTTCCCCCCTAACTACGAGGACCATTTCTGCTCACGCCACACCGGCTATCTCAAGGTCGACACCGCGGGCGACTATCAATTCTCCATCAGTGCCGATGACCATGCCAAATTGTGGGTTGACGGCAAGCTCGCCATCGAGCAGTATTTCTCGAAAAGGTGCTGGAATGCCGGAGCGTTGCCCCTCACCCCGGGCTATCACGAATTCAAAGTCGAATACATGGAATCCTACGGCGGCAATTACCTCACCCTCTCGTGGTCCGGCCCGGGTGCCTCCGGAGTGGTGCCGCCGGGCGCGTTGTTCCATCTAACCGGCAAATAGCAGCCGGCCGGCGGCATTCCGCATATTGGCAACCCTCTGCAAGACCAATCTCAAACCAATCATGAACCACAAGCTAACATTAATCGCCGGCGCCATGCTCGCCGGTCTCACGCTCCACGCCCATGCCCAGTACCCCGGCTGGCAGCATGAGGGCTCACTGTTTATTCTCACCACGCCCGAGGGTGCGGACTTGCCGGCCACCGCCAGCGAGCAAAATTTTCCGCTGCTGCTGCGGCTGAACAAGGGAACCTTCGATTTCAGCCAAACCAAGCCCGATGGCGCGGACCTGCGGTTCTCCGCCGGGGGGCAGCCGCTGTTCTATCAGATCGAAGACTGGGATGCTGCCAACGGTACGGCCAGCGTGTGGGTGAAGGTTCCGGTCATCAAGGGAAACGCGCAGCAGGAGATCAAGCTGCACTGGGGCAAGGCCGATGCCGCCAGCGAATCCAACGGTGGCGCTGTGTTCAACGCGGACAACGGCTTTGTCACGGTCATCCACATGGACGAGGCGCTCAAGGATGAAGTCGGCGCAATCTCGCCGGCGAATGCCGGATCGACCGCGGCCACCGGTGTGATCGGCAAGGGCAGAAACATGGTCGCCGGCAAGGGGATCAATGGAGGAACCCACATCAAGAATTTCCCGTTCAGCAACAACCCGTTCACCTTCGGCTGCTGGTTCCGGGCGGAGGCGGCCGGCTCGACAATCATTTATTTTGGAAATTATCCTAACAGATTTGTGGCCGGCAGCGGCTCCGGCGATGAAGTGGGACTCAATTTCGGTTCCCCGCCGAGCCTTTCCTGGGCGTCCGATGGCCCCGGCGGCGCGACTGCGACGACCGAACCGGCGCTAGGCCGCTGGTATCATGCCGCGGCGACCTATGCCAACGGTACCAGTCGCATCTACGTCGACGGGAAGCAGGAGGCCAGTCGTCCGGGCGAGCAGAATGCGATGTCGATCCTCAACGACGTCGTCATGACGATCGGCGGGTTGCGCGGCTCCTATCAGTTCGCCGGCGACATCGACGAAGTGCGTTTGTCGCGCGTCGAGCGCTCCGCCGACTGGATGCGCCTGGAATACGAAAACCAGAAATCCGGGCAAAGCTTGGTCGGGTGTCTCGTGCAACCGGGCAACACCTTTGCGGTCACCCCGGGGACGATCCAACTCGACGAAGGCAAAAGCCTGACGGTCACCGCCCAGGCCGGCGGCGCGTGCAAGCTCTATTGGATTGTCAAACGCGACGGCAAGGAGACGGTGGTTGCCGTCGATCAATTCAGCCACAAGCTGGACGCCGGCCGGGTGGTGGGGGACGCCGACTATGTGTTGCAGCTCAAGACGGTCTATCCGAATGAGGTCAAGACGCGGGATATTGCCGTGAAGATCATGGAGCAGATCCCGGAACCGGTGGTGGCCCTGAAAGCCCCCGCCGCATGGAACGGCCGGGATACCATCGAGGTGGTCCCTAACATCAGCAACCTGGCGGCGATGAAAGCCAAGGGCGCGGGCGACCTGACCTACAAGTGGTCCGTGGCCGGCGGTGCGGTGATCAAGGAGGAGGCTCCCGATCGATTGATTCTCAAGCGCGCGCAATGCAGCAACAAAATCACCGTCAAGCTGGCGCTCGGCAACGGTGGTGCGGACACCGCCGCCACCACGTCGATCCAGGTGACCGAACCCAAGCAGGACACCTGGGTGCAGCGCGTACCGGCCAAGGACGAACAACCTGAGGACAACCAGTTCTACGCCCGCGACGACAAGAACGAAGGCACCTTGTTTTACAACGGCACCCTCGCGCAGCCCGCCGAGTCTGTGTTCCTCAAACTCTATGCCGACGACAAGCTCATCAAAACCGAAAGCCGGAAACCCGCGGCCGACAAGAGTTATGCCTTCACCGTCAAACTCAAACCGGGCCTGATCCGATACAAGGTCGAGTTCGGTACCAAGACCGGCACCGCCGAAAAGGTGGAGAAGACCGTGAAGAACTTGATCTGCGGCGACGCCTATCTCATCGACGGCCAATCCAATGCCGAGGCGGGCGGACCTAACAACGGACCGGACGAGGATCCGGTCACGCCGATCAACAACTGGATCCGCAGCTATGGCAACCAGCTTCAGGGCACGACCAAAGGCGGCTGGGGCAACGCGGTGCGCATGCATATCTGGGGCCGGCCGAATTGTGGCGACCACTCGATCGGCGCCTGGGGCATGGTGCTCGCCACCAACCTGGTGCAAAAATACGGCATCCCCGTCTGCTTCATCAATGGCGCCTACGGCGGCACTCCCATCTGGCACCACCAGCCGAACCCGGCCAACCACGCTGACGCGAGCGGGGAATTCTATCGGAATCAATACAAGATCTACGGCTGCATGCTCACGCGCGTGAAGGCCGCCAAACTCACCCACGGCATCCGCGGCGTCTTCTGGCACCAGGGCGAAAACGACAGCGGCGCGGGGGCGCCCACCGGTGACTGGAATTACAAATCCTATCAGCAATATTTCATCGACATGACGGCGGCCTGGAAACAGGACTATCCGAACATCAAAAACTACTATGTCTATCAGGTCTGGCCGCTGCCCTGCGGCATGGGCCCCAAGGACGATCAGATCCGCGAGGCGCAACGGACCTTGCCATCGCTCTTTTCCAACCTGCGGGTGATGTCCACCATCGGTGCCGCCTCCGAACATGCCGGTCGCGGATCCTGCCATTTCGACCTGCCGACCTATGCCAAGTTCGCGATGTATATGAGCCCGCTCGTCGAGCAGGACATCTACGGGTTCAAGCCGCAACAACCGGTCACCGCGCCCGACCTCAAGCGCGCCTGGTTCACCAGTGCCGCCAAGACCGAGATCGCGCTGGATTTCGGCCAACCGGTGGTTTGGAAGGATGACTGCAAGGCCAGTATCTATCTGGATGGCGTGATTGCCCCCATCAACACGGGCAAGGCCGATGGCAACCTCATCACCCTCCAGTTGTCCAAACCCGCGCCCGCCCATACCATCACCTATCTGTCAGGCAAGGACTGGGACGGCAAACCGGAGAAACTGCTCATTGGTGCCAATGGCATCGGCGCGCTGACCTTCGCCGACGTGGCCATCGCGGAACCAAAGGTAAAATGAAACACAGCATCTTTGTTAACCCTACCACAGATGCATTCCACCCGAAGCCGCCGCCATTTCCTCCGCACTTCCGCCGCCGATCCCAACGGCAAACTCCGCGTCCTGCCGATCCGCGTGGTCGGCACCAACGGCTACATGGAGCGCACGCAGGTCTTCTAACAAAACAATCCGTCTCATGAATCAACACCTCCTTGCCGCGCTACGCGGACTCACACATTTAGGCATCTTCACCCTGGCGCTCCTGCCTGCGCAGGGGGGCACCCGGACCCCGGCCGACAGCCCGGTGCTCCAGGACCGCAATGAAATGGCGGCACAACACGACGCGCGGATGGTCTGGTGGCGCGAGGCCAAGTTCGGCATGTTCGTGCATTGGGGGCTGTATGCCCAGGCCGGCGGCGCTTGGAAAGGCAAGGATTAACCCGGCAGCTACAAGGAGTGGATCATGTTCAACTGCAAGATTCCGATCGCCGAATACGCGGCGCTGGCCAAGGACTTCAACCCCGTAAACTACGACGCGGAAAGGTGGGTGTTGGCCGCCAAGAATGCCGGCATGAAGTATCTGGTCATCACCGCCAAACACCATGAAGGATTTGCGATGTTCAAGAGCGCCGCCAGCCCGTTCAACATCGTGGATGCCACACCGTTTCGCCGCGATCCGCTCAAGGAACTCGCCGCCGCCTGCCGCAAACATGGCCTGAAACTCGGGTTCTATTACTCGCAGAATTACGACTGGCACCATCCGGGTGGTGCGCTCAACGACTGGGATCCGGCCAGTAAGGGCGATTATGACAAGTATACCGATGAGCTGGTCATTTCCCAGTTGCGCGAGATTCTCACCCACTACGGTGAGATCGCCATCCTGTGGTATGACACGGGCGGGGGCAATGCCGCGCAGCATGAACGGATCCACAAGGCGGTGCTGGATTGCAATCCCAACATCATTGTCAACGACCGCCTGGGCGGTCCCTATCACGGCGACACCGAGACGCCCGAACAAAACATTCCCGCCAACGGGATTCCCGGCAAGGACTGGGAAACCTGCATGACCATGAATAACACCTGGGGCTATGGCAATAACGACCACAATTGGAAATCCACCGCCGAGCTGCTCCGCAACTTGTGCAAAATCGCCAGCAAGGGTGGCAACTATCTGCTCAACGTCGGCCCCAATGAGTTGGGCGAAATCCCCGCCGCATCGCTCGAGCGTCTCCAACAAGTCAGCGAATGGATGAAAGTCAACGGTGCGGCCATCTACGGTTCGGAAGCCAGCCCGTTCCCGCACAGCTTGCCGTGGGGTGGGGTGACCCGCAAGGGCAACTCGCTCTACCTTGGCGTCAATCAACTGCCGGCCGACCGCAAGCTGACCTTGCCCGATCTAACGACAAAGATCGCGCGGGCCTATTTTCTGGCAGACGCGAAACAGGTGCCGCTGACGGTCACGACTACTGACAAGGGCATTCAAACCCTGGTGGTGCCGGAGTCCACGTCGATGGCCTTCGGCGAAAACCCCGTGGTGATCGCCGCCGAACTGCCAGGCGGACCGATCGCGACCATCCTGGATTTTGTGATCCCGGGCATGTCAGAAGCGACGATCCGTGGCACCCGGATTGAGGTGCAAGTCCCGCGTGCCACCGATCTGACCAAGCTCGCGCCGATCTATCAAACAGGATCGCCCAAGACTTACGTCGTGACCGTGGTGCCCACCTTGGGCGCGGCCGGGGTCGCCAACCCCAGCTTCGAACAATTCGATTTCCTCAATGAATATGACGAAACGCTGGGGAAAAACCCGTCCGGTGCGAGTTGGATTTTCCATCAGGAAAAGGTCCAGGAGGCCGGCATCAACCTGCTGACCGGCCCGATCCATGCACCGCCCGCGCCGGATGGATCGCGCTATACAGCCTTCCTGCGTGGCGAGGGAAGCGGCATCTCGCAGGAGATTCATACCGATGCGGGAAATTTCACGGTGAGTTTCGATGCGGTCAAACGGACCGGCTACACCAGCGCCGCCATCCCGCTGACGGTGACCATCGACGGCAAAGCCGTATTCACCCTTGAGGCGGCCAAGCTCAGCGATGCTTGGGGCAGTTTCACCACGCCGGTCATTCCGCTCACCGCAGGCGCCCACACGCTGGCCTTCACCGCCGGCGCCGGGGATAGCATGGACCTGATAGATAACGTCGGCACCCATTACGCCAAATAGCCGAAAGAGTGCCTATGAAAAATATTCTAACGAGCGCCCTGTTCATGTATGGCTGTTATATGGCGTCGGCGCAACTGCCGGGTGCCAAGGTGTTTGTGGCCCCGAATGGCAATGATGCCAACCCCGGCACGCTGGCAAAACCGTTCGCCACCTTGCAGAGGGCACAACAGCAAGCGCGCAAGGCGGCCGGCCGTGAACCGGTGACCGTCCTTATCCGCGAGGGCACCTACTATCTGCCCGAGCCGCTGGTTATCACCGCGGCAGATGCCATCAGCCTGCAACGGGTGGCAAAATGGCAGGACCCCGCCGGCGGCTTCATTCATGCTCTGCACGGCGCGGGTTGGGGTGGCATGCACTATCGGATCACCGGCAAGGGACCTGACAACAAGCTCACCTATGAGGGCGGCTGGCAGAACAACCGGCCGATGGACATGCACTCCGAGCGCCGGTTTGTGGAAAACATCTTCGAGGAACTCACCCCCCCCGGCGAGTGGTTTCACAATGCCAAGACCCACACCCTCTACTTCTATCCGCCAGCAGGCGTCGACCCAAACACGGCGACATTCGAAGCGGTCCGGCTGCGGCAATTTGTCGAGTTGCGTGGCACCGAACAGGCACCGGTGCGTTTTGTGAGTTTCATAGGCCTGACCTTCCGTCACGCCGCGCGGACCTTCATGGAGACCCGGGAGTTGTTACTGCGCACGGATTGGGCGATCTATCGTGGTGGCGTGTTGTTTGTGAATGGCGCGGAAGATTGCGCGCTTGAGGATTGCGTGATCGATCAGGTGGGCGGCAATGCCGTGTTTGTCAATAACTACAACCGGCGGATCGCCGTGCGCGGTTGCCACATCACCCAGGCCGGCGGCAATGGCGTGGCCTTCATCGGCGATCCCAACGCCTGTTACAATCCCGTCGGCTGGGACAAGAACAATCAGTTGGACAAAATCGACCGGACCGTCGGACCCAAGACTTCCAACTATCCGGCCGATTGTGAGGTCAACGACTGCCTGATCCATGACATCGGGCAGGTGGAAAAGCAGGTGGCGGGAGTCACGGTGGATATGGCCAAGGGGGATCCGTGTCCTGCATTGCTCGATCTATGACATGCCGCGCGCCGGCATCAACTTCGGTGACGGCTGTTGGGGCGGCCACCTCATCGAGTTTTGCGATGTCTTCGACACCGTCAAGGAAACCGGCGACCACGGGTCGTTCAACTCATGGGGCCGTGACCGCTACTGGAATCTCGGCGGCATCGACTTCAACAACGATGCGGCGTGGGAAGCCAACAAGGCACTGGTGACCCTGGATGCCTGCAACACCACCACCATCCGCAACAACCGGTGGCGGTGCGACGACGGTTGGGACATCGACCTCGACGACGGTTCGACCAATTACCATATTTATAACAACCTCTGCCTCAACGGCGGCATCAAGAACCGCGAGGGGTTTGACCGGGTGGTGGAAAACAACATCATGCTCAACACGTCCTATAGCTTCCACGTGCATGTCTGGTACAAACACAGCGGAGACGTGGTGCGCCGCAATATCTTTTGCTCCGAGCGCTATGGCTCGTCGCTCAATCCAACGACCCCATGGGGCAAGGAAATGGATTACAACCTCGTCCACTACCCGGGCCTGGCCGAGCCGACTCCGGCGTTGAACCTCGCCGATCAATCCAAGCGCGACACGCATTCGATCCTCGCCGACACGATGTTTGTCGATCCGGACAAGGGCGATTTCCGCGTCAAAGATGATTCGCCGGCACTCAAGCTGGGATTTGTGAATTTCCCGATGGACCAGTTCGGGGTGACGAAGCCCGGGTTGAAGGCGATTGCCCGCTCGCCTAACATTCCAAAACTCAGCTAACCCGATCAACCCACCACCAAGGTGCAGTTCGTCAAGCCGGTCAATTACGCCTGGCATGCGGCGGTTCGTGACATCACCGGCCTCGGCGAGCGATCGGCCTATGGCCTGCCCGATGAGTCGGGAGTTCTGTTAGTTAATGTTCCGGCCGCCAGCCCGGCCGCCATCGCCGGGCTCCAGAAGGACGATGTGATCATTGCCTGCAACGGCGAAGTGGTCCGCACGGTCAAGGACTTGCTGGCGTCGCGCGACCAGGCCGCCGGCAACAAGATCACCCTCTCGATCATCCGCAAGCAGAAGGCGTTGGCCGCCGCGCTTGATAACTATGCCTATGCGGTCACCGAATACCAGAAGACGCCCGATTTCAAGCAAATCCCGCTGGCCCCCGCCGCGGCGGCTTTGCCCGCCAAGGCTCTAACCGTCCCGCCGGGTTCCAGCAATGACGCGCTCGCCATGCTCACCGATGGCCAATTGACGCGTGACGCCGGCCATGCCTTCGGCGACGGTCTCACCAAGGGCGCATACAAAATGGATCTCGGTGCCGTGCAAGCCATCGGCCAGATCAATACCTTCTCTGGCGGCAACAATCACATCCGCGCCCGCCAGAACTTCGTGCTCTATGGCAGCGCCGCCGCCACCGATCCGGGCTGGAATGTCCAGGACGCCAGCCAGTTCACTCCGATCATCGACCTGGTCGCCAGGGAAACCGACGAGTTTGATTGTGCCGCCACCAGCATCCGCCAGAGTGCTGGAAAACCGTTAGGCCGCTACCGCTGGCTGGTCTGGGCGGTCACCCCGGTGACTTATGATGGCGGATCTAACACCAGCTTCGCGGAGGTGCAGGTGCTGCCTGCAAGCGCACCATGATTTACCCCATAAGGTAACCCAAATGCCTGCGCACCAAATCGGTTCCCGCCGGCTTTCCCAGAGCGGCCTTGGACTGCGGTGACTTGTCACCGCTTTGGGCAGAGGTGGAGGCGGACTTGTCCGCCGCGGTGCGGGGCGTCCTTGGCTTGAGCAGCGTCAGAGCGAAAACGCCAACCCTCTCGTCGTCAATTATTATAATGACTGGCATTATATTGTTGACAACCGCGAGATGATGGGTTTGTTTGTATGCATGAAAAAGCGACGTGGAGGAGGCGGTGGATTGGATGCAGTGACTCATAGTGAGGCTGGGGATGGAAGGGCGGGGCTGGGGGGTGGAGCGGCGGTCGATCCGGCGGCGGCAGCGGCGGAGGCAGATTCGATGGGGCAACCCAAACCAAAAATGCTCTCACCGCTGGAACGGATTGAATTGCCGACCGGGGCGTGCCTCGGCCGGGTGTTCGCACGGGGCTGGAAAGGGACGCGCCAACGGATTGTGGTGGGACCGGCGGAGGGGGCGAGCTACCACATCATGAGCCGCACGGCAGGCGGCGATCGCTTGCTCGGGAACACGGAAAAAGAAGCGCTGCGGCCCCTGATGTGGCGCATGGCCCGCATCACCGGGTTGGAAATCCACACGTACGCAGGGATGGACAACCATATCCATATCCTCGCCCGGGTG
>CAIKDP010000361.1 GCA_903826205.1 Akkermansiaceae bacterium | reverse complement strand
GGCGACTACACCGAATCCAACATTTGGGGGCCGCGTGACCTCGACAAATTCCGCTACTACGACGACAAGCGCAAGCGCATGGACGGGTTGGACCGCGCGGCAATCCGCGAGATGTCCGGAGTTGCCCCGCCCCGGCTGTGAGACCACACAGGCAGTGCACCTCTTCCAGCGATGCTCATCGACCGCCGCTACAAAGCCGCACTGGGAAGCGTTGTAGCGGCGCTCTATGAGCGTCGATGCGAAAGAGATGGCGCTAGCGCAGGCTGCAGCCTTCCACAGCCCAATATAGTGCCGTTATAACCTATCCATCCCGCTCCACCGCCTCATGAACGGCCCGCCCAATCGCGACAATGGCGTGGTCCGATCGGACCACGCCATTGTCGCGACAGTTAGACAGATAAGGGAGACGAGTTCAGGATTTGCGGGCCAGCAGATGGCGCAGGCGGAGGCGGTTGTAGCGCTGGGCGAGGATACACGGCAGATTGGCAGTCACAGCGTAGACCACGATCAGCGCATCGGCCCACCACGGATTCCACAGGAAAAACACCGGCGTGCAGCCGATGGCAAACCAATGGCAGAGCTCGCCGCGCCATGTTTCCTGAATGAAACGGCGCAGGTAACTTGGCGCGCTTCCGGTCAGCGTCCCCTTGGTAAATCCACCGCCAATCCAGCGCGCGCCATCCGGCAGCCGGTCTTTCCAGTGCCTGATGCCGCAGACGCGTTCGTAGAAGCGCCCGCCTTGTTCCCAGGCCGCTGCGCCGGGCGGATCGAACCACGCCACGGGCAGCCGCGTGAAGAGCCAGGCGAGACCGAGTTGAATGACCGGCCAGCCAACCACATTCGTCACGACAACCCAGACAACCGGCACTTCAATCGGCATGGATTTCGCGTCCTTTCCACGTGACCTTGTTGCCCGAGCGCAGGGCCGACAGCCCAAACACGACGAAAAAGAACAGCAGCGGCAACGGATAGAACAGCGCCGCATACCAGCGAAACGCCCCGACCCTGCGGCCGAACCACGCCACCTGCGCGGCACATGATAGATAGATCAAAACCCACGCCAGCTGCGCGCCGCTCTGCACACAGCCTGATGCTGCTATCATCAGGCCCGTCATCCATGCCACGATGAGGCACAGCGTTGCGCGCGGCGTCTGCCCGGCACCGGCAGCAAAGCCCTTGATCCAGCCTTCGATGAGCTCGCCGACTCCCCCCGGATACATGCGGAACGCAAATACACCCTTGCCGATCACACTGCGCACCGGCACGCCAGCCGCCAGAAAATGTTGGGCTAGCTGGAAATTCTCGAGGATGCACCTGCGGACCACGACATGCCCGCCAACCCACAGATAACTGTTTCGATCCACCAGCAACATCTGCCCGAACAGCCCGTGATTTCCGGTTCCGGCAACCATGTTCAAATTGAAAAACAACGAAAGGTTCTCATAGGGCCTTTTCACCGCATGCCACGGGCCCACCGAGAACGCGCCGCCCCGGTAGCAGGAGAGAATGCGCGCCAAACCGCCGGCCTCGAAGCACGTGTCCGCGTCCACGAAGCACAGCCACTCGCCCGCGGCGGCCTGTGCGCCCTGATGACAGGCCCAGGTCTTGCCGTGCCAGTCGTCTGGGAGCGGTTGCGAGATGACCACCGTGGCGCCCAGCTGCCTGGCGATCTCCCCGGTGCGGTCGGTCGAACCGTCGTCCACCACCAGGATTTCCGCTGGTCTAACCGATTGCGCGGCCAATGACTTCAGCAGCGTGGGGAGGTTATGCTCCTCGTTGCGGGCGGGGATGATGATGCTGAGGGATGGGGTGGATGGCGGCACCTCGGCAGCGTCCCAACACGGCCGCCGTGGCAACAGGAGAAACCCCGCTGCCCAGAGTGCCACAGTGACGACAAGCAGGATCAGCATTGGTCCCATGCGACAACATTGTTTGCGACGTTCTGGCCGCAGAGAACCACCATCGGCATGCCGCCGCCGGGGTTCACCGAGCCGCCGACGAAAAACAGGTTCGGATACTTTGTGCTCTGTTTAGGGGCTTTGAAGGCAAGGTTCTTGAAGCGGTCGCTGACGACGCCGTAGATCGAGCCCTTGTTGGAATAATATTGTTCGCGAATATCCTGCGGTGTCCAACAATGTTCAAACACGACGTGGCGGCGCAGATCCTTCAGACCCATCCGCTCCAGTTTGTCTAACACGCGCTCCTTGAGCGCCATGTAGTCATCGCGGGAAAGCGGATGCGCGTCATCGATGTACGGAATGTGCGGCAGGATTTTCAGACAATCGCAGCCGGGCGGCGCCACGGTGGGATCGGTCTTGGACGCGGCAACTAGATAGATCGTCGGGTCCGGCGGCAATTGGCGTTTGCGGAAAACGGTGTGAAAATGCTCACGCTGATGCCGGGAGAAAATGAAGTTGTGGTGGGCGAGTTGCGGATACTGGCAGTCCAGCCCGAGTTCGAGCACCAACCCTGAGCAGGACGGCTCGAATCGATCCAGGCCACGCATGAACGCATCGTCTTCCAACAACAATTTTTCGTAGGCTGGAATGACCTCCATGTTGGACACGATGATGTCGGCGGGATGGAATTCACCGTTGGCAACGAGCCCGGTCACCCGTGCCCCCTGCTTGCGGACCTCGGTGACTTCGCTGTGGAGGTGGACCACCACGCCGATTTCATCCAACAACCGCTGCAGGCCGAGGGCGATGTTGTACAAGCCGCCATCCACATACCAAAGGTCATAACGGAATTGGATGGTGGCCATACAGTTCATGAACGCGGGCGCGTGATAGGCCGACGAGCCGACATACTTGATGAAGTAATCGAAGATATCCTGCATGTGCGGCGTCTTGAGGAACCGCTTCACCCCGCCGTGCATGCTGCGGAACAGGTCGAACCGGAGAAAATTGGCCAACCCGTAAAAGCGCCTGAAGTCCTTGGCGGTGTCGAGCCCCTGCTCGAAGTAGCCGGCGTTGACCAGATCAAAGAGGTCGGCGGAGTACTTCAAAAACCGCACCACCCGGGCGGGATCCTCGCCCACCTTGCGCGCCTCCGCCGCCATCAGGTCCGCTTCCGGATAGAGGTCCACGACCTTGCCATCCTCAAAAAAATTCCGCCAGTGGGGACGCAGCGGGCGGATCGGAATGTAATCGCTCATGTGTTTGCCCGAGCGCTCGAACAAGCGCCCAAGGATATGCGGCAGCGTGAGGATCGACGGGCCGAGATCGAATGTGTAGCCGCCCTCTTTGAGCACATTGAGCTTACCGCCAATCTTCGCGTTCTTCTCGTGAATGGCGACCGAATACCCGCGCTGCGCCAGCGAGATGGCTGCTGACAAGCCACCGAGGCCGGCTCCAATGACGATGACTTGTTTGGATCTCATGGGGACGATTGTTACTTGATACGGGAGAGTCCACCCTTGGCGGGTCGTTCCGCCTGTGATCCCAGCGCGACGGCAGACACCCGAAGTACCGGCTTGCTAGTCATGACTTGATAAGCGATACTCCAACAGCTGCATACCGCAAGCAGAATATGGATTTCACGCCTCTTATCGCGCGCCAGCGGGCATTTTTCCAGTCCGGGGCGACCCTGCCGCAGGAGTTTCGCCGCGCGCAACTCAACACCCTGCTCGACACGCTGGCGGCGCACGAGACGGACTTGCTCGATGCGCTCCACGCGGATTTGCACAAAAGCCCGCACGAGGCCTACGCCTCGGAATTGGGTTTCGTGCTTGGTGAAATCCGTCATGCCCTCGGCCATCTGTCCGAGTGGATGAAGCCGGCACGCCGTCGTGCGCCGCTGTTGGTGTGGCCCGCCCGCGGCAGCATCCGTCCCGAACCCATGGGCGTGGCTCTCATCATCGGCCCTTGGAACTACCCGCTGCAACTCTTGCTCTCACCCTTGGTCGGCGCCATTGCCGCCGGCAACTGCGCCATCCTCAAACCTTCCGAGTTTGCGCCCCACACGGCGGCACGGCTCGGACACATTCTCGGCACCGCCTTTCCAGAAGCTTTCATCGCCGTCGTCCAAGGTGAACAGGCAACAGCCGAAGCCTTGCTCCAACATAGATTTGACACGATTTTCTTCACGGGCAGCTCGCCCACCGGACGTGCCGTCATGACCGCTGCCGCCCGGCATCTAACACCTGTAACCCTCGAACTCGGCGGCAAATGCCCGAGCCTTGTGTGCGCCGATGCGCCGCTGGAGATCGTCGCGCGCCGGATCGTCTGGGGCAAGTTCATGAATGCCGGCCAAACCTGTGTCGCCCCCGACCACATCCTCGTCGATCAGCGGGTGGCAGGGGCTTTTGTGGCGGCGGCCAAGCAGGCGGTGCGTGAGTTTTATGGTGACGATCCGCAGCAGAGTCAGGACTATGGGCGCATCATCAACCGCAGGCATTTTGACCGCCTGACAGGGTATCTCCGTGACGGGCAAATCGCCGCGGGCGGACGCCATGATGCCGCCGAATGTTACATCGAGCCAACTATTCTAACCGATGTGCCGTGGACGGCGCCGGTGATGCAGGAGGAAATTTTCGGACCGATCCTGCCGGTATTGGAGTTTTCGGATTTGGATGAGACGCTTGCCAAGCTGCGCGGGCTGGCGTCGCCGCTGGCACTCTATCTGTTCACCCGCGACCGCGACACGCAGGCACGGGTACTTGCCGGCACCCGCTCGGGAGGGGTCTGCATCAACGACACCATCACGCATATTCTTGGCACGGATCTGCCCTTTGGCGGGCTCGGCGAGAGCGGCATGGGCGCCTATCATGGCCGGGCGAGTTTCGATTGTTTCACGCACCGGCGATCGGTATTGGGGTGCTCGCTGGCGTTCGACCCGAAGTTCCGCTATCCGCCGCCCCGCGTTGGATTGCCGGCGTTGAAGCGCCTGTTGCGCTTCCTCGGCGCTGGCTGACTCTGCCAAGCCGGCTCAGGCGATGAACTGCGGGGCGTAATCAACACGCTGATAGGGCACCCGGTGGCTGTCGCAGAGCAAGTTGCTGGAAATACGGCCGCTCTCGTAGATGGTGGGCAGTCCGGACCCCGGATGGGTGCCACCGCCTACCAGATAGAGATTGTCGAAGCCGGCCATCCGGTTGCGGGGGCGCAAATAGAGCATCTGGTCAAGCGTGTGGGCGAGATTGAACGTGGCACCCATGAAGATGTCCTGGTCGTCGCGCCAGTCGGCAGGCGTGATGATGCGTTCGGCAATGATATGGCTGCGCAAATCCTTCATGCCGGTCTTGTTCTCGATGCGTTCGAGCACTTTGTCGCGGTAGGCCGTTTGCTGGCCACGCCAGTCGAACCCATGGCGGGTATTGATGGTGGGCACCAAAATATAGAGGCCGCTTTGTCCGGGTGGCGCCACCCCGGGATCATTGATGGACGAGTTGCGGACATAGATCGACATGTCCTCGGAAACCCGTTGCTGGCTTTGAATGTCCGCGACGTTGCGGCCATAGTCGTCGGCAAATATGACGTGGTGGTGCGGCTCGTCCGGATAGATCGTGTCCAGCCCCAGATACAGCATGAAAGTGGAGCAGGAATATTTTTTGCGTTCCATCGACTCCACCGCCTGTGAGCGTCCGTTGAGCAGGTGGGTGGCGGCGTGGGCATAGTCGGCGTTGATAATGACGTCGTCGCAGGCGAGACGCTCGCCGCTTTCCAACAAGACGGCGGCGGCCCGCCGGCCGGAGAACTGGACCTCGCGCACCGGACAATCCAGGCGGAGGGTTCCGCCGTTCTCCTGAAACACCCGGCTCATCGCCGCGGAAATTTGGCACAGCCCGCCGCGGACATGATAGATGCCGTATTTGTATTCAATATAGGAGATTATACTGAAGAGGGCCGGGCAGTTCCACGGCGACATGCCCAGATACTTCGCCTGAAAGGTGAAGGCGAGTTTGAGCCGGTCGTCGCTGAAATATTGGTCCAGCACATCCATCACGGTTTGGGTGGTGGCAACGTAGGGGAGTGCCTTGAGCAGCGTGGGACTGACCAGTGCCTTGAGTTCGTGATAGGGCTTGAGCAGGCACGGATAGATGGTTTTGAGTTTGCGCGCGTGATCGCTCATGAAGCGCCGGTAGCCCTCGCCGTGGCTGGGGAAAGCGGCCTCAATGTTGGACTCCATGCGCACGGCATCGGAGGTCGTTTCCAGTGCCACATCACTCCAACTGAGGCGCGTCATCGGATCCAGCAACTGGAAATCTAGGTAGTCCTCCGCCTTTTTGCCGGCCTCGGCAAACACCTCGTCCAAGGTGAATTTCTGGTGCAGAAACGTCGGCCCCGTGTCAAACGAGAAGTCGCCCAAGCGCAATTCCGCGTTGCGTCCGCCGACCCGGCTGCGTTTCTCAACGAGGGTCACATCCAGCCCGCGGTGCGCAAGGATCATGCCGGCGGTGAGCCCGCCCGGCCCGGCACCGACGATTACGATTTTCTTGTTCATACACTTTGTGTGCCTGCCTTTACCATAGGCGCGGGAATTAGCCATCATATTCAGTCGAAATGCGTTCCTGCCAATCACCCCGCATCACCCGTCGCGGGATTTTACACGGTCTTTACTTACGGCCGTGGGCGCCATGGTAGACTGTGATTGCTCAGCCACCGGTTGGGCAATCGCAAACTGAAACAACCACCAACTGACAAATGTTATGAAAACGAAAGACCTGATGACAGTAATGACAGTGGCAGTCGCCACCGCGTCCCTCACCGTGATGACCTTCTGGTCGGGAGCACTGAATGCGGGAGACGATGAAGGTAAACCCGCCGCACAGAACGCCAAGCCCAAGCTGCTTGCTCATGGCATCGAGATGACGCTGGCGGCGGCAGACGACCGGACTTTAACCGCGGGCGAAGAGCCGGTGTTTGAACTCACTGCGGTCAACACCACGGGCGAAGCCGCGACCGCGTCCATCCACATCGCCATGACCGCCTCCTCACCGCGGGACATGATGTCGCGAGTGCCGCGCCTGCCTTCGGCGCTGTGGCAGCAAGATCAGCCGCTGGTGCTCCAACCTAACGAAGCCAAGATGATCCGCATTCCCGTTGCCGTCAAGCTGCCGGCTAACAACATGATCGCGGTTTCTCTCGGGGAGGCCAACGCGACACCGGCCGCGGCCGCCGCTACAAGCCCCGAACTCAAGCCGCTGCAACTGCGCGCGGGAGTCCCGCTCTCCGGCATCGTCGCCATGAACTTCTCCACCGCTGTGCCGGCGGTGCCAGCCGCGACAGCTAACAACTAACCGCTAATCAACCCATGCCGCGTTGGCAAACCGTTATGGGAGTGGTGCTCGGACTGCTGGCCGGGGCCGCCATTCTAACACTAACCGGGGGTGGCGGTAAAATCCCGCCGCCGCCCGCCGGCCCGATCCTTTCGGAGTGCGACGGTCAGCTAAGCGAACTGGTCATTCACTATGAGCCAACCGCCAAGGCCAGCGTGGTTCCGGTTTACCGCGACTTCCTGGGCGCGCTGGCAAGTGACGTCACCGTGCACGTTGTCTGTCCCAGCCAGACCGCGTTCGACGAACTGGCCACGGCACTGGGTGACGTCAAGTGCCGGCTCTCACCGGTGGTGGTGAGCCATCCGGTTACCACTTGGTCGCGAGACCGCTGGGTGGCTTTGGCTCCGGCATCCGATGGCGGGTTGACCACACTCTGGAGTCCGCGTGGCGAGGCCGCCGAGGAAATCTGGCCGGCGCGCGCAGGCGACGAGCGGGTTGGCAGTGATCTTGCGGCAGCCATGGCGGCGTCGCTGCGGGCGCTGCGCAGCAACCTGTATTTTGACGGTGGCGACTTTCTGGCAGACTCGGAGAATGTCTTTGTGGTGTCGCGGGTCCTGCCGCGCAACATCCAGCATACCGTGAACAGTCGGGATGAGTTGCTGCAGACTCTTGCCTGCGGACTCAAACGCCACGTTATATTGTTAGACACATCACCGGACCATCACGCTGGCATGTACATGGTGTCAGTGGGCGGGCGCAGGATGCTGGTGGGTGATCCGAGCCTTGGCAGAAGATATGTCAAATCCGCCGGTGATGACGGTGCGATGGCGGAAGGTTTCATGGGTCTTCCCGGGGGCCCTGACTTCACTCTTGAAACCCAGCATCTGTTCGATGCGGTTGCCGACCAATGTGCAGCCGCAGGTTATCAGGTGACGCGTCTCCCGGTCGTCCCCGCGCGCGATGGCAGAACCTATCTTACTTACGCCAACGTGTTGATTGACCAACTGGCTGGAGAGCGCATCGTCTATCTCCCATACTATCGCGGTGCCGAACCGCTCAATGCCGCCGCGCGTGAGGTTTGGGAAAGCCTAGGCTACAAGGTGAGACCGGTTGATTGCACCAGCATTTATCGTCACTTCGGTTGCCTGCATTGTCTGGTCAACGTGCTCAAACGTCGCAATCAGGCTGGACCTTGGCGGGATTGGTGATATCAACAAGTCCTCTGCCATGAACCATTTATCCAAACTCCTGCTGGCCTTCGCCCTGCTGGCTCCGGTTAAGGCCGCACCGCAGGATGCCAATCCAACGCTGAATTACCGCCAACCCGCTGTCGATTGGTCCGGAGGGGCCCTGCCCATCGGCAACTCACGGATGGGTGCCATGCTTTTCGGCGGCGTGCGCGAAGAACGCATCCAGTTCAATGAACAAAGCCTGTGGTCGGGCGATAACAACTGGGACGGCAACTACGAATGCGGCGACCACGGGTTCGGGTGCTATCGAACCTTCGGCGACTTGACCCTCACTTGGGACCTGCCGGAACCCGTGCCCGCCGATTACCAGCGCTCCCTTTCTATCAGTGATGGCATACACACCACCACCTTCACCCACAACGGCATCAAGTTCACCCGCGAGGCGTTCGCCAGTCATCCGGATCAGGTGATGGCATTCCGCTTCACCGCAGACAAGCCGGCCGCCTTGTCTGGAAAAATCGCCTTGAAATCGGCGCAAGGGGCCGCCACCACAATTTCCGCCAAGGGCCTGTCTTTCAACGGCGAAATGCCTAACAAATTAAAGCACGCCGCGGTGGTGCGCGCCCTCACCACCGGAGGCAAGACCCGCGTGGACGGCGACGCGTTCGTTTTTGAAAACTGCGACAGCGTGTTGTTGCTAATGGACGTCCGCACCAACTACAAGCCGGATTACAAGGCGGGTTGGCGTGGTGCGGACCCGCTGCCGGTGATCGACAAGGAACTGGCCGCCGCCCAAGCCAAGCCTTACGCCACCCTCAAGGCCGCTCACGTCAAGGATCTATCATCCCTGTTGCGCCGCGCCCGCATCGACGTCGGCTCCACTGATCCCGCCGTCCTCGCCTTGCCGACCGACCAACGCCTGAAGCGCTATTCCGGCATCGGCGGCGAATTCAAGGCCGTGCAGGGCAATGGCGTGGACGCCAGTGCCGGCGACAAACTCAGGCGTGTCGCCGAATCCATGGCGGATCCCGATCTGGAGGAAACCCTGTTCCAATACGGCCGCTATTTGTTAGCCAGTTGCTCGCGACCCGGCGGCCTGCCCGCCAACCTGCAAGGCCTGTGGAATGACAGCAACTCGCCGGCATGGGCCAGCGACTATCATAACAACATCAACATCCAGATGAACTACTGGGGCGCCGAATCCACCAATCTATCCGAATGCCAGACGCCCCTGGTGGATTTCATCGAGGCGCAGGCCGAGCCGTGCCGCATCGCCACCCGCAAGGCGTTCGGCCCGCAAACCCGCGGTTGGACCGCCCGCACCAGCCAGAGCATCTTCGGTGGCAACGGCTGGGACTGGAACATTCCTGCCAGCGCCTGGTATGCCCAGCACGTCTATGAGCACTGGGCGTTCACCCGCGATCCCGCCTATCTGAAAAAATCCGCCTATCCGATGCTCAAGGAGATCTGCCAGATGTGGGAAGACCGCCTCAAGGCCCTGCCCAATGGCACGCTGGTCGTTCCTAACGGCTGGTCCCCGGAGCAGGGCCCGCGCGAGGATGGCGTCATGCACGACCAACAACTCATCTGGGACCTGTTCCAAAACTACCTTGATGCCGCCAAGGCCCTCGGTGTTGATGCCGATTACCAGAAAACGGTGGCCGAAATGCAGGCCAAGCTCGCACCTAACAAAATTGGCCGGTGGGGACAATTGCAGGAGTGGCAGGCGGATCGCGACAACCCGAACGACACCCACCGACACACCTCGCACCTGTTTGCCGTTTATCCGGGTCGCCAGATCAGCCCGACCGTCACGCCGGAACTGGCCAAGGCCGCCATCGTTTCGCTCAAGGTGCGCAGCAACGACCACCAGGACAAGACCGGCAAGCCGTTTGACGTGGACACCACCATTGGCGACAGCCGCCGGTCCTGGACCTGGCCGTGGCGATGCGCCTTGTGGGCACGGTTGGGCGAGGCCGAGCGCGCCCATATCATGGTGCGCGGGTTGCTCACCTACAACACGCTGCCCAACCTTTTCACCAACCATCCTCCGTTCCAGATGGACGGCAATTTCGGCATCAGCGGCGCCATGGCGGAAATGCTCGTGCAATCCCACGCCGGCGAAATCGCCCTGCTGCCCGCCCTGCCCAAGGCCTGGGCCGCCAAGGGTTCCTTCAGTGGCCTGCGCGCCCGTGGCGGCCACACCCTCGATTGCGAATGGCAGGACGGCAAAGTCACCACCTATCACATCCGCTCCGCCAAGCCCGCCAAGGTCAAGCTGCGCGTCAATGGCGAACTCAAGGAAGTATTGACGTCGGTGAAATGAAGCGCTTTGGGTTCAGCGACCCGTTGAGGCGCTAGGTGCCGACCCACAGAGCGCCGCGAGAACCGGGCCGGGACTGACCTCTGAGATCCATCCATGTTGATAGAAGATCCCGGCCACTCCCCCCTGTAACCCATGAGCCCACCGCCCTATAATTCAAGCCTGCCTGCGTCCGGAATTTCAAACTGGAATTTGGTGCTTGCGATTTAACGCTTTCTCCGCCACCCCTTCTCCCGCATTTCCGGGTCCCGGCTGAAATGCGAATCCATCAATCATAAACTCCAAACCAAGATCACGACGGTTTTTCTTCATCGTCATCCTTGCGTTTAGAATTTCCTGTTTGAAATTCAATCCCTCCAATTTTCCCATGAGCAGCAACCCCTCAAGCTATTTCCTGGCAAGCGTGAAAGCCGTTAGGCGCCACTGGCGCGGGCTCCTTTTGGTGATACTGGTGGGGGTCGGAGCGGGAGGGTATTGGGGGTACCGAAAGGTGAACGCCATCCTCAACCCGGCGGTGCCCAAGGCGGTGGTGGTGAATGTGGAAATACCGGACGATGTGACCCGCATGGGGGACGCCATCCTGAAGGTCTACGAAGGCATCATGGTGCCTTCGTTCGCGGCCGATCCGGTCATCACTGACGTTTCGCCCCGGTCGGGCCATCCCGGCTCAGTGGTCACGGTCACCGGCACCGGCTTTGGGGCCCAGCAAGGGCTCAACGGTATCGCGTTGAACATGGCCGAGGCGGTCCCCAAGGTCGAGGTGCTCGAATGGACCGATACGAAGATCCGGTTCACCGTCCCGGAGCACACCACCACCGGCGACGTCACGGTCACCCTCTGGGAGATGATCCGCATGGAGATGGTCCCCAAGGGGTACTTCCGGCCGCTCGTGAAGAACCCCCGCTCATCCAACGGGGTCCGCTTCGAGGTCACCGGCCAGGAGGAACACATCAAGCTTGGCAAGGCGCTCTTTTTCGGCTGGACCCAACTCAACGAGGAGGCTTCGTCGCTGGTCAAGGTGCCCAAGCTCAAAATCAACGCCGACCCGCACAAGTACGTCAAATATGGGTTTCTTCCCCGCAACGATGCGGACTGCCTGGTCGATGAGGGCGAGGCGGACCGGTTCTCCGAGCCCACGCCGGTCGTGGGGGTGCGGATCCAGAAGGGAGTCGACGGCGAAATCCGGGTGGGTTACTCGTGCGCCTACTGCCACACCGGTCGCGATCCCGTGGACAACAAGATCACGGCGGGCCTGCCGTCGAGCACCCTGAAGTTTGGCAAGTTGATCGCGATGGCGGAAAATATTCCGGAGGATATGCGCCAGCAGGCGGACCGCTGGCCCGCCGGCACTGCTGATTTGACCTTCCGCTACTTTCCCGACGGGATCGAAAACCCCACGGCGATCATGCTCGCCCGGGGCACCCATGGATTCCGCTATTGGTCGTCCGCCGGGGTGCCCATGCCGGAGTACCAACGGCACTCAAACGCCTGGATCAATCAAGGGTCTCCCTACATGGCGCCGCTTAAAGTTTCCATCGCCCTCTGCTGTTACCTCAACAGCCTGACGCCACTGCGCAACACGAAAGTGGACCTTGTCAAGGCGGGCCGGGGGCGCAAGGTGTTCGATGAGGCCAAGTGCTATACCTGCCATACGCCATGGTTGGGCATGTACACCAACCAGGCTTCAATTCCGTTAGACGTGATCGGCTCCAACGGCCAGCCGACCCAGCGGATGAAGGAAAGCGGCGGGATCCGGGTCTCGCCGCTCCTCTCGATCTACGCCACGGCGCCGTACCTCCACGACCACTCCGTGGCCACGCTGGACGATCTCCTGAATCCGCAGCGGCTGCTACCCGGCAGCAGTCTTTATACCAAGCCGCTCACGAAACACCCGGCCCACCCGTGGGTGATCCGGGATGAGGCGAAGCGCAGCGACCTCGTGGAGTTTCTCAACTCTTTGTGACAAGATTCTCGGCTATCAAGCTCAGGCCACAGTGACACAATGGCCGCCACCCTATCGAACCACATTTGAGGGGGATTGGGCATCGGCTAAGGGTGCTGGTGGTTCGGGCGGTGCTTTTCATGAGGCGGTTGGAGCGCAGGCAAGATAATGGATGCGTAACGGATGCGCAACGGATGCGTAACGGATGCGCAACGGATGCGCAACGGATTTTCCTGGATTTAGCGGGTTATGAAAACCTGCTTTGACAGGATAAACCTTGGGACCCCAAGTCAAGCTGATGCTACTCCCCGTTGGCGGATTTTTCAAAAACCTCAACGTCGTAAATGTGACCGGATCCGGCCAGATGGCAGGGCCGGAAGTTCAGCGGTGCGAGCAGGTCCCGCAGGTGCCCACGGTCGCGGAAATCGAAGCGCTTGCCGAAGAGTTCGAGAATCCGGATGCAGGAGTGATCACGGTAGGTGTTCATGATCAGGTTGCCGCGGTGGGTGGTCATGGCTGCCAGTTGCGCCACCAGATCCCGGGCCGTGACGGGCTCTGCCGGCTCATGGAGCCTCAAGCGCTGTTCCGTCGTGCCATGCGAGACGCCTTGAAAATACTCGAGGATGCCGATGGCAGTGACGATGTGGTAGGGGGCGTGGAGAGCGGTCACCAAGGGATCCGGCGCAGCAAAGACATCCTCGGTCACGGCGAAAATCCCATAGGCCTGCCCGGCAACATTGTGATGGTTGCGGGTGCTGGCCAATTTGGCGAGAAGCCGGTTGGATTTCGCGATGTTGGCAGGGTCCCGGTCGGTGATCACGGCGGTGATGGCATGCGGGTCGTATCCCTCACGCATGAGTTTGTCGTAGGCTAGAATCAGGCTGAGTCCGGTCCCGGCGGCCACCCCCTTGATGCGGACCGAGTCACCGCGGTCCAACACCTGCTTGGCGGCGATGTATGTCGCTTGCGTCTCCAGCGTGAAGCGCAACTGCACATCTTTGCTCTGGACGGACTCAAAAAAAATCCGGTCCCACAAGCCGCTGTTTTTGCGGATCTCCGGGGAGAGCATCATGTAGGGACCATTCATGGGATCTCCGCCTTCCACCAGGGTGACGGTCTCGCTCCGGGACGAGGCCAGCAGCGACCGGGCATAAGGATGACCGGAGCGCTCGAACAACGGATTCCGATAGAGGGTGATCGCATGGCCATCCTCGGCAGGTATGGCCCTGGTGGTCCAACTCACAACCCTGTGTGAAACGTGCCCGATAAAGATTTTGGCCTTGCTGGCCGGCTTGGTGTCATTCGCGTGGAAAATGGCGCGGCTCAAACTCGCGACGATGGCCTCCGCCAATTCATGTTGATCCTCCGCATACAACGCGGCGACAGCCCCCATTGGCTTGAGGTCTTGCATAGCACGAATTACTTGAGGCTGCGGAGTGCCTCCGGAGTGAAATCAGCGGCAGTGAAGGTCACATCATGCTTGCTGTTAGATCCTTCGATTTCCGTGACGGAATCCTGCCCCGGTCGCTGCAATGAAAAGCTCGAGCCGACCCAGTTGCCTGAGTCGCCCTTGGAAACCCGGGTGGTATCGATGCGTTTCGCCAGCTTGCCCGAGCCCCTGTATTTTTCCACCCGCATGGTGACCATGAGCTTGGTATCGATCCAGCTTCGCACATGCGAATAGCCCGTGTCATCACCCTTGCCAGGCTTGGATTCCAGAATTTGACAGGGCACCCGGCCCACCACCTCGGTGCCGACGATGGCTTGATTGTCCCAGGCGAAGAAATTATCTAACAAATCATCATACGCCAGATCGCTGCCGAAGATGCCATCCTTGATTTTGGCAGCGGTGAGGGGCACCAGCGAATCCGGCGGGGTGAACAACGAACCGCCGGGCGCACGGCCGCCTGCCTTGTGGATGAGGAAGGACTCGCCCTTGCGGTCCTTGGGCCAGAGAATTTGATAGATCAAATCCGTGGAACCCTTGCCGCGCAGCGACTTCACTTGAATCTGCAACACGGTCTTGCCACCGCCACCCGCCTTGTTGATGTCCATTTTCAATCGCAGCACCGATGACCCATCCTGGATGATGTTGCTCAGTTGCGCGGCGAGATCGCGCGCCGATGGCGCGGCCACCTCGGCGCTCGCCACTGAAACCAGAAGCGCGACGCAGGGCACGGCGTGGCGGAGGGATCGAAGCATCAGGTTCATGGGATTGGATTGGGGTTAACTTTGCAGCGCAAGACTGGGGGTCAGGCGTGAACTGCGCCACGCCGGATACAAGCCGCTGATCACGCCGACGACGACGGCGATGGCGATGGAAATAAGCAGCAGTCGCGGGTTGAGATCCGGTTCAATAAAGCCGCGGATACCGGGCGAGGACCCCAAGCTGATGAGACCAAGCACGCCAAGCCCCACACCCACGAGACCGCCGAGCATCCCTAACAGCGCGGATTCGCACAGCACCATGGACACAATCCGCCGCCGCCGCCAACCCAGGGCTAACAGAATGCCGATCTCGTGGGTGCGCTCAAACACGGTCATAAGCATGGTATTCATCACCCCGAGCACGCCCACAATGATGGCCAGCAACGAGGTGCTCCAACTCATGGCACGGACCACACGGAACCCCTGACTGCTGCCAACCACCTCGCTCGCCACCATCGCCCGGCCTTCCGGGAAAATGCCCTTGATGTCCCGGCACAGCAGATCAATTTCCTCCTTCGAGGTGTTGGGCGGGACCCGGATGTCCACAAAATTGATTTTACCTATATCCCCGGTGACCTCTTGCATCACCCCCAGGGATAGGAAAATCGTGCCGTTCTCCACCATGGAGCGACCGTCAGCAATGCCGACAACCGTCAGTTCCTCAACTTCGATTTGCACGGTATCGCCCACCTTTTTCTTGAGCGCCTCGGCCGCGAGCGTGCCGAGGACGACGGCCTTTTCGGAGCCGTCTTTGGGCATCCGACCATTGAGAATTTTCATACCGCTCCATGCGAAGCCACCCCACTCGCGGCCCGAAATCATCATGATCGGTGCCTCCTCCACACTCATCATCCGCATCAAAACCGACGTCGTTTCCGCAACCCGTGGCAGCGCCGCAACCTTTTGTTCCAGCGACTCGTTGAAGCTCTTGGGCATCAGGCCGCCGCTCATGTTGCTCACCACCACATCGATGCCGACCGCGTCCAGTTGCTTGCCGATGCCTTTTTCATATCCCGAAGCCAGCCCGACCAGGGTGACCACGGCGGCGATGCCGATGGAAATGCCAACCAAGGTCAGGCAAGTGCGAACAGGACGGCGGGTCAAGCTGCGGAGAACGATGGTGAAAAATGTCATGGCAGGAAGGTCTTAGTGGGCTGCTGCGGGCTGATCCGAGATCACGCGTCCGTCTTTCATCCGGATGATCCGCGAGGCGCGCGCGGCGACGCTTGGGTCGTGCGTGACAAGCACCAGCGTCACTCTCAATTTGCGATGAAGATCGAGCAGCAAGTCGATGATCTGCAAGGCGCTCTCACTGTCGAGATTGCCGGTCGGTTCGTCCGCCAAGACCACGGCAGGCTCGTTGGCAAGACCGCGGGCGATGGCGACGCGCTGCCGCTCGCCACCAGACAGTTCGGAAGGATAATGATTGAGCCGATGCCCAAGGCCCACGGATTCCAGCAACTCAACGGCCCGCGCCTTGCGCTGCGAGCGTGAGAGCTTGCCTCCGAACATCGGCATCTGGACATTTTCCAATACGGTGAACGTCGGCAGCAGGTGAAAGGCTTGGAAGACAAACCCAATCTCGAGAGCGCGATAGGCCGCAGGATCCGGCAGGTCTGGAATCGAACGGCCACGGTAGTTCAGCGTGCCGGCACTCGGTTTGTCCAGCGACCCGAGCATCTGCAACAAGGTGCTCTTGCCGCAACCACTCTGGCCGACAATCGCCACAAACTCACCCTTTCGGATTTCCAGATCCAAACCGCGCAAGGCGACCACCTTGCCATTGTCGAATTGTTTTTTCAGGCCGATCGCCTGGTAGATCAATTCACCGGGGGGTGAGATCAATTCCCCAAGGGGTGTGGTAGCGGCAACGGGCATGAGGGAAACTTACACAAAGATGGGCACTCGTCTAGGCGTTTGATTTCGTTTGTATTCACCCGATTCCCTTCTGCAAATCCCTAACACTCCAGAGGGTGGCGGCCGCCGCCGCCGCGCTCCCCCGCAATTTCCGCGCACCGCTTGTGCGCTTTTCCCCAAAGCGCTCCCGGCACGCCCGGAACACCCCGTCCACAAACGCCCGGCTCCCGAGCCCCGCCCCATCCGAAAAATACCGCACCCGGCACCGCAGCATCCTCAGTGGGGGTTGGGCACGGGCACTTCCTTGATCCTGCGGTCCTCGGTGATCATTTTGAGGGCGACCGGGCCCTGGCGGGGGTCTTCGCTCGGCACGATGAAAATCAACATCCGCACCTCCTGCTGCTGCTCCCAGACGGCGGAATAAATCGGCACCGCGGGCTGGTCGACGAAAAACAACTGCACTTCCATGTTGCGGTTGTCACCACCGGGATTGAACAACACAGGGGTCCATGACACAGGCAGGACCACGGGTTTTTTCTCGCACACGAAGCCCAGCTTGCTGCCGGAGGCGTTGATGAAGCGGAGGCCCCCCCATGGGAAACCCGCGACATCATCATCAAGCACGAACAAGCGCAGACCGGTGGCGGCTTTGGCATCCGGCAATATCAACAGCAGCGGTAGCTTGGTGCCTTGCGGAATGAGGATGGCACTGGCCGCGGGTTTGCCATCCGCGCCGGTCTTGTCGAGGGCCTGAATCGTGATGGGCTTGTCCCCGACCGCCACGTGATAGGGCTTGGTGCGCTTCGAGGGATGCATGGCCTCAATGATGACGCTGCCCTTGCCATCCGCGATGGCCAGCTTGCGGGCGGCCACCTCATCATTCCATGCCAGCACGCGGATCGGCACGGCCTGCAGCGATTGGCTCAGCATGAGCGTGGCGAAGGCCAGCGCGCACAGGCGCACGGGCAGGGACTTGGCTGGCAGCGGGAACTTCATGACAGGATGATTTCAAAGACCCACCTCGGATGGGGCGAGATAGCGCAACGACACAATCGAAAACCTTCTGCCAAACAACTGGTTGGCTGGATTCAGGGTCGCGATGGCCGTGTGCGGCGGATTGCTCGGATCGACAAACTCCGGGATGCGCTGCACCACCGCCTCGCACCAGGCGGTGGCAAGCACCTTGCCTGAGGCATCCTTCGTCTCGCCATAGCCACGGATGGTGAACGTGTCGGAGCGCAGGGTCATCACCGGCGCGATGGTTTGCAGCACGTCCGCCTGGGTCAGATAGCCGGGGATGCCGACACCTGTGTTGTTAGGAACAATGTTGGCTTTGCTGTCGGCCGGGTAGCCGGTGGTGTCGAAGGTGTCATACAGCGCGGCTTTATTGACCCCGGCATCGTCGATGGCCGTCTGGATGGCTCCTTTCAGGCCCAGGGTGGAGGTGTCAACGCGCCGGTTGACAAACTCCCCGAGGGAGAGGAACGGACCGCGCTTTTTGATTTGCAGCACCAGCTTCTTGGCGAGATCGGCCACCTGGGCATCGGTGAGGGAGCGGAAGCCCAGCCAGCGATTGTTTTCGGTGCCGACGGGGTTGCGGAGCCTGGGATATGGGGTATTGCCCGTGGCGGCGGGTCGGTTCACGGGCTTGGCGGCGGCCCTCGGGTTATCGGTTAGATCGAATGCGACGTCGCGCATCCCGCTCAGAAAGGCGGTCCATGCCTTCTCGCTCGTGGAGTTGATATTGAAGGCTCCATCCACCTGAAGATGTGCGGCGATCAACAGGCAGCCCTGGGGACTCAGCAGATCCGTCTTGAGGGTGTCCGCCGTGACATTGCCGGAGTGCAAGCGCATGCGCGGGTTGCGCAGCGGGTGGTTAGCCGGGTCATCGATGAATTTTTGCAGGGTCGTCTTGTAGTCCTCGGTGACCACGGCGATATCCTTGTCCCAAACGCTGGGACTGCCGGTGATGCTGCCCGGCTGCAGCTTGGGCGCGGCACCACTGAAAAAGAAGCTATCCCAGAGCATCTCGTTGGCCAGATATGAGTAGTCGTAAACCGGCATTTCGGCGCGGGTGTATTGGGCCGCGGCGCCCGGGATGCTCACCGTTTCGGTAGGCATTTTATCCGCCACCTTTTCCCGTTTCAAATAGGCGCCGGCCCAACTGTTGGCAAACTGGTTGGCCGTGGAATAGGAAGTGCCGGTGAAATCCGCGTGTTGCAGGGCGGCCAGCGAGAGCAGCGGCGCGCGCGGAACATCGAAGAACGCAAGGTGGGTCACGCCGCTGCCAGAGCTGTTAGTGGCACCATAGTAGGCGTTGCGGCCCGCATTGGCGGTTTGAATGACCTGGTTGAAACTGGAGACCGCAGTCATCCGGGTCTCATAGTGGGGACCGGCATAAAACGTCCCGGTGGTAAGGTAGCGGTTGACATGGGCCTGGCGCGGATTGGTGGTGAAGACCAGGTCGGACTTGCGGTAGGCGGCCGCATCGCTGGCGACGCGGTGATAGGTCTCGAACATGCCGAAGGGCTGCCGGATCGCGGGGTTGGACACTTCGGCAAACGACATCTGGCTGGAGTTCAAGGTCGCCGTGGCGCCGGAGTCGATGAAGTTGACGGTCTGCACATCGGTCACCGCCTGGCCGCGATCGGCTTCACCCGGATCCGTCAACTTGGCACGGGTGGCATCTTCCAGGCAGATGCCGAATGGATAGACCCCGTTGGCGGAGAAGGAAATCTGCACGGATTCCGCCGGGTTGAGCACCCGTGTGATGCCGTAATTGAAGACCGCATTGCGCATGGGAATGGCGAAGCCGCCCCGCAGCGAGAGTTGATCCACGCTTTCCACCGGTCGCAGATAGAGGGTGCGGTTCCGGATCGACTCGGCTATCAGCAATTCCTTGGCCACCGGGCTGGCAGGCGCGAACACCCGCACCTCGCCCGGTTGGAAACGGATGGATTTGCCGGGGGTGGCGGTGCCGGTGCCATTGGGCGTGATGGAAAAGTAGAAATAGGGATTGACCGAGCGGCCGTGGCCGACCGACACAAATTGCTTGGTGAGCAAACTGGCCATGTGCAGGCCGGCCGAGCCGGTGGGCTTGCCGTCCTGATAGAACGTCCAGTTCGGGTAATGCGCCGCGTCCATCCATTGATACAAGACGGCGCCTTCGATTTCCAAGGCGACGTTGTAGGGGTTCCAGAGGGTCACTATGGGCGTCAGCATGAGACGAATCTCGTTCTGGGTGGCCGCCTCCGCCGAAAGCCCCATGCTCAGAACAAACAGCATGCGGTCGAGCACCGGACGGTAGCTGGTTTGGGATTTCTTGGCGAGGGGCGTGGCACACGGGCTGACATACTGGCCGTTGTTAGGTATGGGTTGTTTGAGTGCCACATGATCCATCCCGCGCTCGAACACCGTGGGTCCATCGGCCGTGCTGTAGAGATGGTAAGGGGTGCGATAGAACGAGCGCAGGGCGGTGAAGGTGGGCACGACGGCGGCGGGAAATTCATAGACCGTGTTGGCCGGCGAGAAATTCAGATCCACATGCACGCTGCCGGAATCAGTGAGCGGCTTGAACAGCGGGCGTTCCCCCTTATAGCCGGACGGAATGCCGACTTTCGGAAAATTCACGGCACGGAAAGGATTCTTGAAAACCCCCCACTTGTCCTTGAGGAAATCCGCATCCAGCATTTCAAAGCCGAGACTGAGGTCGGTCTTGAGGCCACCGTTGACGATGTCGGTCAGCAATCCGAAGCCATTGGCGGTGAAGTGGGCACCTTCCAGAATGGCGGGTCGGGCTTTCCACAGCGCGGCGTCGAGTGATGCCTGGCCCATGCTGAGCACGCGGGCCGCGCGCGGGTTCCAATCCGCGGCGGGTTGCTTGAAGCTCTCGGACTTGGCCAGGGATGGCCGGGGTTGGACATGCAGATCCACGTTGGCAAGGCGCTGGGCGAGTTCCGGGCCGGCGACGTTGATTTTGGCCTTGGTGGCGTCCTGCACGACGGCCCACGCCAGCGTGCCTTTGTAACGCGCGCCATTATCGACATCCACCGCGGACCCGGAATGGAGGAAGCCATCGGATTTCTCCGTGAACAAATCGATGGGCTTGGCCAGCAGGCCGGTCTTCACCCAGTTGAGAGTGGTCAGCTCTCTCGAGTCGCAGCCGGAGGCAAGCCAGGTGACGAATTGTTGGGATTTCTTGGTGTAATCCGGTGGGCTCGCCGTGGGATTGTCCGCGAGCTTGGGCGACCAGGACTTCCAGAAGCCGACGGCATTCGGGTGCTTCGCGCCATCAAAAAAGGAGCCGTCCACCGTGATCCTGCGATCATCGCCCGCGGCTTTTTGCAGCTCGTTCAAGGCCAGCATGAGGGCAAGCCGGGCGTTGGCGCGGGCGTTGGCCATCGCCTCACCCTGGGTGGCGGAGCGCAGTGCCACACTGGAGAGCGAAAGCAGCCCGACCGCGAGCAGCGTGAGCAGCACCATCAGGGCCAGCGTGACCACCAAGGCAAAGCCACGGACCTGCAAGCGACTGCGGCTTGACAAGGCCGGGAGATGAGCGGAGTGCCGTGGGTTCATAAGAAGACTCTGCGGGCACAGCATGCGGAAGGACTCGCCAAGGTGCAAACACTAAAGACAGGGCGGCAGGGCCTCCGGCAGGATGGTCACAACGGTGGCGGGCTGGGCGAGGATGCGGGCGGCGGTTTCTCTAACAATATCGGGGGTGAGGCCCTTGTAAGTTTCCGGCAGGCGGCGGTGGGCATCGGCGGGCAGGCCGAAGAGGATGTCGAGAGCGACGTGCTGGGCAATGGCCGACGGCGATTGCTGCTGGAGGGCGAGGCCGCTGAGCACGGCGGCGCGGACGCGCTCAAAGACGGCGGTGGGAATGCCGGCAGCGGCAATTTTGCCGATTTCGGCGAGAAGCTCGCCGTGGGCGAGCTCGACCTGTTCGGGAGCGGTGGCCAGATAGAAGGTGAAGAGCCCGGCATCAAAGCCGTGAAACTGGGTGGCCCCGACTTGATAGGCCAGACCGAGGTCCTCGCGAATGCGCTTGAAGAGCGGACCCGCCATGTCGGACGCATATTCCTGAATCATCGCGAGCGCATGGCGGTCGCTGCCGCTGATGGTGGCTCCGGGGAATCCGATGGCCAACACAGCCTGCTTTTTCGGCAGGCGGGCACTGTGGCTGCCGCCGGGGTGGAGCTCGCTGGCCGGGGCCACCCACGCGCGGCCCGCCGGCAGCGCCGCGAATTTTTCGGTGAGGAGGGCCAGCGCGGCCGCGGGATCGAAATCGCCGGCGATGGCGAGGGTCAGGTTGGCGGCAGTGAAGTGGCGCGAGTGGTGGGCAACGAGCGCGGCGCGTTCCAGCTCGGTGAGACTGGCGATTTTGCCAAGCGGGTCCAAGCCATAGCCGGTGCCGCCGAAGAGGGTGTGGCGAAGGGTGCGGAAGCCGGTATGCAAGGGGTCCTGCAGCGCTTCTTCGAGCGTGGCGAGCTGGCTGGCCTTTTCCCGGGCCATGGCATCCGCCGGCAAAGCCGGGGAATGCAGCACTTCGGCAAACACCTCGGCGATGGTGGCAAAATCCGGGGCCAGGCCGCCGGCCTGCACAAGCAGCGCATTGTTGCCGGTATTGGCGCCTATGGAGGCACCGAGCGACTCCAGAGTCACGGCGAGTTGCTGGGCGCTACGGGTGGCAGTGCCTTTGGTGAGGGTGGCGGCGAGCAGCTGGTTGAGGCCATTGCTGCCGGGGGTCTCCGAGAGCAGCCCGGCGCGCACCGCGGCATGCAGGTGGACCAACGGCACCCGATGGTCCGGCACCAGCGCAAGGGTCAGACCGTTGGGCAGGGTGTGCACTTCGATTTCCTCGCGGCGACGTATGGGCTTGGCGATGCGCTGCGGCGCCGGCGCATCCATCGGGTCGAGGACCGTGAGGGTGAGCCGTGTGTCGCTTAGGGTCGCCGCTGCACACCGGATCGCGTCGGCAGTGACCGCTTGGATGGCGGCAAGGTGGCGGCGCGTGTAGTCAAGATCGCGGGCTTCGTGCCAATTGGAGGCCAGATCGGAGGCCCGCCCCGAGGCGCTGGTCAGACTGCTGAACTGGCTGGCTGCAATCTGGCGTTGCGCTTTGGCCAGATCCTCATCAAGCGGCAGCGTGGCCAGCGCGGCCAGCTCCGCAAAGATCGCCTCTATCAGGGCATCGCGCTTGGCTGGCATGGCGTCCGCCGATACCGCCAACAGCCCCTCACGTCCCGGCACGGTCCACGCAAACGCCGAGATCTCCAGGGCTAACTCGCGCTCCTCCCGTAAACGCCGCTGCAATAACGCCGCCCGCCCCCGACCTAACAGGGTCGCCAAAACCTCAAACGCCGGCGCCGACGGGTGGTCCAGCGCCGGAAGCTTCCAGGCCAATGAAACCCGACTGGTCGGTACGTTGAATGTTTCGCGGGCGCGGCGGGGGCCGAGTTGGGGAGGGTCGATGGCCACGAGTGGCTCACGGCCCAGGGTTGAGACGCTGCCGGCGGTGAGGTCGGCGACCGTTTGGCGGGCTTGTTCGGGATTGAAGTCCCCGGAAATGACCACGACCGCGTGGTCCGGAGAGTAGCGTAGGCGGTGGTATTGGGTGAGGTCGGGGTAGCGGAGGGAATCGAAGAGGTGGCGGTGACCGATGACCGGGTGGCGGCGGGGGTCGAGGACAAAGGCGGTGGCGAAGAGCAGGCGGGTGGCGGCGTGGTCCGGATCGTCCAGGCCCATGTCGATTTCCCGGCGGATGACATCTTTTTCCTTTTCAAACTCCGCCTCCGGCAGCTGCGGGAAAAACACCAAGCCGGTCAGGGCTTTGAGGAAAACCTCGAGCGAGTCCGCCGGTCCATCGATGAAATAGACCGTGCGGTCGTAGGTGGTGTAGGCGTTCCAATGCCCGCCGGCGGCTTGCACCGTGGCGGCCAGCGAGTCAGCGTCAAAATCACGCGTCCCCTTGAAGACCATGTGCTCGAGCAAATGCGAGAGGCCGGCCCCGAGGTGGCCGTCCTCGTGCATGCTGCCGGTGGCCACCCAGAGTTGGGAACTGACCACGGGCGCGCTGGGATCCGGATCGAGAATCAGGGTGAGACCGTTAGGCAGGGTTTCAACGGTGGCGGCGGAAATCGGATAGTCCATGAATTATAGGCTTGGAGGGGGAATGAAATGAGGCATAAAACTTCTTCATGCAACGGTGGATTGTCGCAGCTGGAGTTTTATTGGTACTCATCGTGGGGGCAAGTGCTTTCGCTTATCGAAGCTACCAGCAGAACCGCGCCACACAAGTCTGGCTGCCCATCTCGATCAAGCCGGACCAACCTGCGGAGCGCCTGGCAAGCACGGTGCTCAAACTCAAACAAGGGCTCAGCGCGCACGCCCTGCTGGTGCAAGTGAGCAAGGATGTGGGCCTGGCGAGAAAAATGCACTTGCCCACGGACGCGGCGGCGGCCGACGCCCTGGAGGAGCGCCTGTTTGTGGAAATCGGCACCGCCGATTCGCCGCTGGGCAAGGTGCCGTCCCTCAACGTCGGCTTGCATTGCAAGGTGAAGGAATTCCACGTTATGAGCGAAGTGGTCAACCGTCTCCGCAAGGATATTTTCAGCCTTCTGGGGGTGGCGGAACCCCGGAAAACAGGGCCTTGAGCGCGGCCTTGCGACGCGGCGCGCGTCAGTTCGAGTCGATGCGGAAGGGCAGCGAGAAGGAGGGAAAATCCTTCAGGGTGAGGCTGAAAATAACGCCGTATCCCTGTTGCAGGCGGTTGTCCCGGCGGGTCAGGCCGATCCCCGCCACCCAGTTGCCAAGATCCCGGTGCAAGGTGTATTGCTGGACTTCGACGGTGCCATCATCGAGCTCGACCACCTGTTGCATGCCCACGCCCCAGTTCTCGTTGATGCGGGCATAGGCGCGCAGATCGATCTGGTTGGAATCCAACACCTGCGGATGATTGTTGAGCCAACGGTAGCCCAAGGCAAACTCCAGATTGGAGGTGGGCAAAAACCGCAGCGTGGTGGCAAATTCATTGAAACCCGATCCACCGTCAATGATGGGAAACTGGGTTTCCACCGCCACCGACATCCACGGCACCGGCTCAAACCGCAGGTCGTTGTAGAGGTTGGAAAAAGTCCGGTGCAACTCCGGATCGTTGATAAAGCCATCCACATAGGTGTTCAGGTACAGCCACTCGTGCGACTGTCCATCGCGTTGGGTCAGCAGGCGGTTGCGCACGCCAAGCCGCAGGATGTTCCAATCTTGCAGGGCATCAGTGGCGGTGAAGCGTGCCGGGTAGAGCGTCGGCGGACGGGTCGAATCGGTGAGCCGATCGACGCCGGGGTAGAGCGGGTCAAGGTCGTTAGAGGAGAGCACCGACCAATTGGCATACGGCTGCATGATGTGCAGCAGTCCGTCCAAGCCCCAGCTGTGGTTGTGAAAATCCCCCAGATTTTTGGAAAATTTCACCGCCGCCTCCACTCCGGCGTGCAGGTGCGTGCGGTCGTCCGTCGTGGCAGGCCCCTCCACCGCCATATACCGGGTATAGCCGACGCCCGCCTGCGGGGTCAGACTGAGCCAGTCGCCTAACATCATTGGCAACGAGAACTCATGATAGGTATGAAAGCGGGTGAAGCCGGCGTCCAACAATTGGTTTGTTAGGGGGCCGATCCGCGGGTCGCCGGGCGGCAGGCTGCGGATGCGCCGGGTCAGATCACGCTCGTAGCTTGACAACTGGCTGAGCAGGCCGGCCTCCCTGCTATCGCCGGGCGGCAACGCCAGCAACGGCTCGATGAGGGTGCGGCGGGTGATGTCCCCGGCCTGCGCGCTCAGCACCGCGAGCGAGGTGGACCCTTCATGCAACACGGGCAGGCCAAACCACGGTCCGCGGGCCTGATCCAACGCCAGTTCCGGCAGGCGCGTGGCCGTGCGTTGGAAATCATTGAGCTGCAAGCGTGTGAACAGCGACAGCAGCGACGTTTCATCCCGCCGGAAAATTCCCAGCGAGTTGTCAGGCTGGGGATCGCTGCGATAGCGCGCGGGCTCGAAGTCCTCCAAATAGTAGTTGTCGCTGAGCAGGGTGAGATTGGCATCCATGTACCACGTGGCCGCATCCGGCAAATCCAAGGCCTGGCGTTGTTTCAACTCCACCCGGTAGCGGTCCGGGTCGACCACGCCGCGCGGCACCCCCGAGTTGCGGGTCTCCGGCGCGATGTCATTCAAATAGTACATACTCAAACCCGTTAGATTCTTGTTGTCCTTGACCCGGGTGTCGGACAAGTCCACGCCGGCGCCCACGCCGCGCTGGCCGCGCAGGTCAAGATGCCAGCGTGACAACAACCAGGCATCGTCATTTTCGCCGGTTTGCGGATTGAGCTTGCCGCCGAGCATGATGCCGTAGGTGTTGAGCAGGTACGGGCCCCAACTGGAGCGTGCGCCGGGAATGAGGTGATAGCCGAGATCCGCATTCATCGGCTGACTCAGATAGGGCAGCCAGAAAATCGGCACATCCCCGGCGTACAGGCGCAGGTTCTTGAAGGTGACCTTGTCACCGGGGTAAACCTTGGTCTCGGCCGCACGCACCCAAAAATTGGGATGCTCCACGTCATGGGTTGTTAGACCGGCGTTCTCACCGACGAACACCTGCTTGCCGCCGCGGTCTTCCATCGTGAATTTGCCGGCCTCCAGGATGAGCGGATCCATCGATAGGCTCAGATCGCGGCTGTCGAGGAATTTCCGTTCATAGTAATAAACCGCGCGGCGTCCGCGCTGGAGGGTGTTGCCCTGATAGACGCTGACCTTGCCCTCCAGCGTCACGGATTTTTCCTTCAGATCCAGCACCGCCGTATCCGCAAACACCTGCAGCCCGTTATCGCCGTCGATTCTAACAGGACCACCGAGGTGGACCCCGGTCTCGACGGACCCCTCGACGGTCCCCTGATTGTCGATCTTCAATTCCTTGGGCAGGGTCGGGCGCAGCAGGTCGCGCGAGTTGAAGGGATTGCCGGAGAGTGGTACCGGGGTGAGGGTGTCCACGGGCGGAGGATCACCCGCATCGGGCAGCACCGGCCGCTCCTGCGCAGCCAGTGGCAGAAGCAGCGGCATCCAGAGGATCAGAGCACCACATTTCAACATCGCGCTAAACAGACCGCCACCGGCTCCTGAAGTAAAGAAGGAAAGCCAGAAAGTCGGAAAATCCACGGCCCACGGCTGCTGGCCCTCAACGGCCGCGCTCAAGATGGACCGCCACGCACTCGGTCGCGGGCAGAATGTGCTTTTCAATGGTCACGGCAACCCGTCTCAGCGGATGTCCGGCCAGCAGGGCATCGGCGATTTCAAGTGCCAGGGTCTCCAGCAAGTGGCGGGGGCGGGCGGCTGCCAAGGCCGTCACCTGTTGGGCCACCACCCCATAATCCAGCGTGCGGGCGAGCTCATCGGCCAGCCCCTCAAACCCCTGGCTGGGCGTCAGGAGCAGGGTGATGAGCACGCTTTGCGGGGTGGCGCGTTCCGCCTCCGGCACACCGATGTGGGTGAGCACCCGGAGGCGGCGGATTTCAATGGTGTCCGGTGGGTTCATCTGGGGGTGGGTGGGTGCGGGCGCGGGATGCCACGCCGTTCATCTAACAGTTCTCGCAGCGCCCGGAGATCCGGCACGGTTAGATCCGGCCGGACCGCGGCGAGCACCTCCGCGTGATTGTAGCCGGTGAGCACCGCGATGGAAAAAATGCCGCCGTGGCGGGCGGTCTCCACGTCGTGAGTCATATCGCCGACGAAGGCGGTCTGGTGGGGATCCAATTGATGGGTTGCCAGGATCTGATGAATCACCTCGCGCTTGTCGAGGACCCCGGAATAGGTCGCCTCGAAGTGATGGCGCCAGCCAAATGCCTCCAATTGTTGCTCAAAGGCGGCCGCATCCATCGAGGTGAGGACAAACGCGCGCATCCCCAAGGCACGGCACCATTCCAACTTTTCGCGGGCATGCGGCAGCACCGTGACCGGCGTCAGCGCGGCGGCAAAGGCGCGGCGGAAATGGCCTTCCAATTCCTCCAGTGCCACCGCAGGCAGCACTTCGGCATAAAACTCGCGGTAGGGCAGGCGGAAGCGGCGGCGGAAGGCCTCCCGATCCAGCGGGGCAAGTCCGTATCGGCCCAACACCACATTGGTCGCCTCAATCACCGGACCGAGGTCATCCACCAGCGTGCCGGACCAGTCGAAAATGAAATTTTGAAACATGGCGGGGTGGCTTAGCCATGGGTGAATTTGACGGAGCGGATGCGCTCGCCGCCAAGCTGGGTGCGGATCCGTTCGAGGAGCAACGGCTTCATCTGCTCGAGATGAAAGCGCATGGCTGGTTGGGTTACGCGCAGCACCAGATTCCCTCCCTTCACCGACACAGGCTCGGCATGCCGGGCGATGAAGTCGCCGGCCAGCTCCTTCCAAGCTGCCCGCACCGCCTCTTCATCCAATCCATCTTCCGCACCTGTCGCGCCCAAACCACGCAGGATCGCCGCGACAAATTCGCCGGGCAGGTGAATGCCGGCATTGAGGTCATCCGCTTCCGCGCCGCCACGCCACTCACCCAGAATTTCCTCTCGGATTCTGCGCAGGTTGGCGGGCGGTTTCATCGCGCGGGCGGCGCTCAAGCGTCTCCGTCGTCGCCGATCGCCTCGACCGGACAACCCTCCATCGCCTCGCGGCACTGGGCGGTTTCCTCGTCGTTCTCAGGTTGCTTGTGGACGTAGGAATATCCTTCGTCTTCCGCACGCGAAAAATTGTTGGGAGCGGTCTCGCGGCACAGGTCGCAATCAATGCACTGACTGTCCACATAAAACTTTCCAGCAACGTTGGAGCTGTTCTTATCTTCTTTGTCTGCCATGGTGGTTCGAGGAGTTTGCGCCACCTGCTTGGAGCCTGACCGCGGAACTTGCAAGGTTTTTTCCCGAATTTTTTTCAGGTCAACGGCGCAATTCCGTGTTTCATTCTGGCCAAGCACTCCCGCCGTCCCCAGCATCCCCACGTCAACCCCATGGCCTCCCGATCCTCCTCTGAAGGTTCCTCGCTTTCGCCGCGCCACCGCCCGGACTTGAAGACCCTTGCCAAAAACTCCACGGAACAGGACCTCTGGGACCTCGATGAGCCCCTCGAAGCCATGGCAGACCTCCCTTCCGCTCCCCGCTTGTCCGCCTTCCCCCCCCGTCCCAGCGCGCCGCCAACCCCTGCCGACGCCCCTCTCCCCGCGCTAGCCGCCGACGCGCCCACGCCCGTCCTCGGCGTACCCGCCCTCCCACAGCGCAAAATCAGCCAAAATCCCCATCTCGACCTCCGCCGCCGCAGCTCCACTCCGCCGCCAACCGCCGCTACGGCCGACCCCGAGTCCACTCCTTCCCCATTGAAAATAGTCGACGCATTGGAGGACACTTTCAACAACTTCGACGATTGGCACCAAGCCGGCGAGCTGCCCACGGCCGACTCCGCCCGCCCCTATCAAGTCCGGCCGCCAGCGCCGGCATCCGCCGCGTCACCTGTGCGGCAAGTCTCCATGCCAGACGAGGCGCCAGCCACCGAGCTTGTGTCCGCCACGGCGGCCGAGAGCGATCGCGACGAGTTCTCGCCCCGAATCAATCCCCACGCCAAACCGATCTCCCTGCGCCCCAAGCTCGGTCTCACCAAGATGGAGATCCTCGGCCTGATTTCACTGGTTTCGATGTTGCTGCTGGGCGGCTTCTGGGTCTATCAAAACAGCCTCAGCCGCTTGCGCAACCAAGCCACCCAGACCCGTAAAATCATATTCCCCATCAAGGGGGAGCGCCTCACGGTGACCAAGGTCGTGACCTATTGGCGGGCTCCCGTCACTAAAATGGGTCAGGTGGAGACCGTCCGCCGCGGCGTCGTGCTCATCCCGGTCACCGAACTCACCCTGCGCGGCGGGCCGGGCGCGATCCGCCTGCTGGTGCACAACGAGCGCGGCACGGCGGTGGGCGATCCCATCACCCGTCAGGTCGATGGCGACACCACCCTGATCCTGCCGGCCACCGACGGCTTTGAAGACGTCAGCATGCATGCCGTGTACCTCACCGCCCAAAGCAAACCTTGGACGCTGCATCTGCTAGAGGCGCCCTCCGCCAACGCCCCAAGGCAGGACTTTCAACCACTTTTGGAATTACCCATTTCCACCGAGAAGCGCTGACTTCTAACCCCCCAGCACCCAGCCCGTGTCCGAGCCATCCCTGCCCCCACTCGTGCCTCGCGAAGGCTGGCACGTCATGCACCTTTTCTATCAAGTCGATCACGCCCAGTGGTCGCTCTTCAGCGACGAGGAAAAACGCCAGGCCATGACCCGTCTCACCGGGTTGGTGCAGGAAATCCGCGCCACCCCGGACACCCAGTTGCTGAGCTTTGCCATCGCCACGCCCAAGGCCGATCTGGGCTTCATGCTGCTCACCCCGGATTTGCACGTGGCCAACGCCTTTGAAAAACTACTCAGCCTCTCGCTCGGCCCGGAAATTTTGAGCCCCGTCTATTCCTATCTCTCCCAAACCGAGGCGTCCGAATACACCCCCACCCGCGAGCAATACATCGCCGAAACCCTCGGCGGCGACAAGGGCCCCGCCGCCGGCTCCCCGGAATTCACCACCGCCCTCAAGGAATTCGATGCCCGCATGGCCCATTACCTCAAGTTCCGCCTCTATCCGGCGCTGCCGGACTGGCCGGTCATCTGCTTCTATCCAATGTCCAAACGCCGCAGCGGCAGGGACAATTGGTATGCGCTGGATTTCGAGACCCGCCGCGCCCTGATGGCCGGCCACGCCCGGGTCGGTCGCACTTATTCCGGCCGCATCCTCCAGGTCATCAGCGGTTCCACCGGCCTCGATGAATACGAATGGGGCGTCACCCTGCTCGCCAAGGACAGCGGCGACGTCAAAGCCATCGTCTATGAAATGCGCTTCGACGAGGTCTCCGCCCGCTACGCCGACTTCGGCGACTTCTATATCGGCATGCAACTGCCCCTCGATCTCCTGTTCCGGCGGCTCTGCCTCTAACAAGCACAAGGCGGCAGGCCGATGATCCTTGAATGGAAACGGGCTGGATAACGCGGGCATCGGCAGATCATCGGGCAGCGAACGGACAATCTCCTGAGCAAGGTACAGCGCCCGCATATCCAGCGCTTCCGCGCCGCAGCCAACCGCCAACAGCCGCAGACAGCTTGGGGGTTGCAGGATATGTCAAAATCCGCTGACATGACGTATCATTCAACGTTTTGCACCCACCCATGTGATCGCGGCGCTGCTTGCCTGCCTGTTGACATCCCTGTTTCTAAACGGATGCCGTCGGCGGCAACCCCGTCCGTTGGAACCGCTTGCCCAGCGCGGTTACCTTTGGCAGCGGGAGTGGACGCCTGCCGTGGTCGATGCCGTGACTCAGGCCGAGGGGATCATGGATGGCCTGGTGATTCTCGGCGGGGAAATCCAATGGCATGGGGCCACCCCGCAAACCATCCGCGCGTCCATTCCATGGAATGCCCTCCAAACGTCGAAAAAGCCATATGCCATCGCGTTGCGCGTTGCGCCCTTTGGGGGGCCGTTCGCGAGTGATGACGCGCCCTCGCAGACTATCACTGAAGTGGCGAAATCGTTGCTCTCCGAGGCGCGGACCCATGGGGTGAGGGTCAGTGAGTTTCAATTGGATTTCGATTGCGCCCAGAAAAAGTTGGCGGGCTATCAGATCTGGCTGAAGGCATTGCGCCCGGCGGTGTCCCCCATGCCACTGGTCATCACCACTCTGCCGGCGTGGTTGGATGAGCCGGAGTTTGTGGCGTTGGTTGGCGCGGCGGATGGATACGTGCTCCAGGTGCATTCCGTTCCGCCCGCAAAAGACAGCAGCCGCGCCGCACTCTGCGATCCCGCATTGGCGCGATCATGGGTTGCCAAAGCCGCGAGGTTGGGTCGCCCGTTTGCCGTGGCGTTGCCCACATATCGGTGCCTGGCCGGCTATGATCCGGCGGGTAATTTGTTAGGTGTGGCAATGGACGGCGTGCAACCGTCGTGGCCCGGTCTGACAAGCGTGCTGGAATTCTCCGCAGACGCGGATGAACTGGCCGCGCTCGTCAAGGAATGGCAGACGCTCCGTCCGCGCGGGTTGAAGGAGTTGCTGTGGTATCGGATTCCGGTGGCAAGCGACGTTCGCAACTGGCGTTGGCCAACGCTTGCGGCAGTGATGGCAGGACGCATGCCGCGGCATCATATCGAGGTTGTCACCCAAGGGGGAAATCCGGTCGATTTCGCCCTTGCCAATACCGGCGAGGCGGATGATTCGTTAGATGTTTCGGTCGTCGTCACCTGGGATGAGGCCGGACTCGTGGCGTCCGACGCGCTGCCCGGTTGGACGGTGCAGGAGGAAGCGGGCCGGGCGGTCTTCATGCCAAGGCCGGCTTATCGTTTGCGGTTGACACCTGGTGACACGCAGGGTGTAGGCTGGCTCCGTTATGATAGGATCACAACTCCACGCTGGCAGGTCACGCGCATCCACCACCTGCCTCATTAGATTGCTTCTGGCATCGCTAACCACTGGCGGCACTTGCTTTGCCACAGGTTTTTTCGGCCCACGGGAGTACCTTTCCCGCAGCGAAGAGCGAATCCAGGCATCGCCTGAGTTTTATTGGGAACGTGAGGTCACGCGCTTGGCGATGGACTTCCATCCGCCCGCACAACTCCACCTCACCAAGGTGCCGGAGGCGCTTAGCCTTCAGGATGCGGATCTCAAGGACTTCGCCGCGGCTTTGAATGAGGCGCGAATCAAACCCGCCGACCCTGCCAAGGCGACGGCGCAGCACACGACGGCGCGGGAGCTCATCACGGTAACCGACGACAAGCAAAGCGCCGCCCTGCCCGAGGAATTCGCTTCGGAGTTTGCGGATTACCATCGCGGGGCGTTTGCCTATCGGTTAGGAAAGGCGCGTTGGGACGACGCCCGCACGGCATGGGAGGCCTTGCTGAACCGGCCTGCCGGAGAACGCCACTACCGCAGCGTCTGGGCTGCATTCATGCTGGGAAAAACCGCCATGAAGAACGGGGACTATCCGGCGGCGGTGGCATGGTTTCAAAAGACCCGTGCCTTGGCCAGGGACGGCTTTGCGGATTCGTTAGGCATGGCCGACGATAGCTATGGCTGGGAAGGTCGCTGCGAGTGGAAACAGGATCACCCGGCGAAAGCCGCACCACTTTATCTCACCCAATTGGCGCTTGGCGACGCGAGCGCCATCATCTCGCTCAAGGCTTTGATCCCTGACCGCACCCCGGTCGATGGCATGCTCAATTACGGCCCGGAGTTGGAGGAACGGCAGGCGTGGAACGACCAACAGAAACGCGCAGCGGAGAAGAAGGCCCAGGTTGGCTTGAAGACTGCGGCGGCCGATCCGTTGCTGCGGCGCTTGGTCTCTGCGCACATTCTGGCGGCGGCGGGTGATCCCATGTGGCAGAGCGGCGATACGCAGCCCGCCTCACGTTGTGCCCGCTGGCTTGCGGTGATCAAAGAATCGAAGATAGGCCCTGTCGAAGACGCGGAATATCTCGGGTGGATCGCTTACACCATTGCGGACTACAAGCAGGCGGCACATTGGCTGGAATTGGCCAAGGGCGACACGCCCACTACCAACTGGTTGCGTGCCAAGCTGCAACGGCGTGCCGGCCAACTCAACGAAGCCGCCAGGAGCATGCAGCTAGCGTGGCAAGCACTCGTCAAACCCAGTGTCCCAGACGCTGCCGAAAGTGAGACCAACGAATCGGCTGACGAAGCGTCTGGGGAAAGTTTCGCATTTCCAATGTCGGCCAGCGGCGACTTCGGACTCATCCGTCTCGCGCGCGATGAATTTGTCCAGGCGTTGGACACGTTCCTCATAGGCGGACTGTGGACGGATGCGGCCTACGTGGCCGAGCGCGTGCTCACCGCGGATGAATTGAAGGCGTATGTCGACGCTCACACCAAGGGCACCAAGGCTGCTCCCCCACGCCTGGCCTACCTGCTAGGACGCCGGCTTGTCCGGGAGGATCGCTACGCCGAAGCTGCCCGCTACTTGAAGCCACCCTACGACAAGGTGTTGGAGAAATATGTTGCGGCTCTCAACGCCGGGGCCGATGCCACGCAGTCTAACCACATGCGTGCAACTGCCTGGCTCACCGCCGCGTGGTTGGCACGCCATGATGGAATGGAGTTGATGGGAACCGAGGCGGCTCCGGACGGCTCCGAATTTGGCGGC
>CAIKDP010000360.1 GCA_903826205.1 Akkermansiaceae bacterium | reverse complement strand
TGCCGCTTCCGCCACAAGGAGGATAACGCGGCTGTGTTAAGACTCTGTTAACGAGGGGTTGCTTTAGTGCAAAAAGAACAGGAATCCGGCGCGGATGGGGACGTCGGGGGGGGGGGGGAAATCGCGGCGACCGGTGGTCGCCGCTACAGGCACCTCGTGGGAATCCACGGCGTTGATGACGTAGGCTTTGACGCGGGCCAGAGCGTCCGGGCCAAGCGTGCCGCCGAGGATGATGACCTTGGCGGAGGCGACGCACGGGCGGTCTTTGCCGGTGAGGATTTGCAGGCATTGGGCGGCGGAGTCCGCCCGTTGGTCAAACTGGCCGGGCAGATATTCCACGGCAAAGGCGGACTCATGCGCAGCGAGGGTGAGGCTGGCAGTGGCGCAATCCACCTGTGGTTCGGCCAGAATCAGGCGGCAGGCGGTGGCGAATTCCGCCGCCGTTAGACCGTCGATTTCGTAGCGTTGGGCGACGCGGACGCTGGCCAGGCCGGACAGGCTGAGGGATTCACGGAGTTCATGGAGGAGGTGGCGTGCCTCGGCGTTGAATTCGGCTTTTTTTTCGACGAAAATGCGGTTCATGGGGCGGCGTGGCTCTGCAAAGCACTGGATGCTAGAAGGCAGGGCGGGCAGCGCAAGCGCAATGGGGCCGGCGGCGGCGAAATCTTGGCTGATGCTTGGGTTTTTAGGTGCCAGCGACTTCAGCGTGGCGGCATGGCAAAGGGCGTGGCGGTGTTGCGGCGCTCCACCTCTGCCGGCATCCAGGTCCAGGGGTTCACGCCTTTTTGGGTGAACACCGCCATGCCGATCACACCGACGTTGCGCGTGTCACCATGCCGCTGGTTGGCGTAGGAGTTGGACACGCTCGAAAACTTGAATGCGGCCACCCGGCTGTAGCTGGTGCGGAAACCATCGATTTCCAAGGTGGCCCCTGCCGCCACCAGATACCCGCGTTTGCTGTAGGCGGCGGCATTGCCATCCATCACATCGAGCCCGTCCACGCTGGCCAGCACTTCCAAGGTGCTGCGCGAGCGGTTCTTCACCACAATGGTGTAGGTGCTGTCCGCCGTTCCCGCCACCATCCTGCGGCCATTGCCCCATTCCTTGTAGGCGGCCAGCATGCCCATGCCTCCCTTGATGCCCCACTCAACCAGACCACCGGCTGCGCTTTGCATCCCACTGACTCGTTCCGGGGAATGCGTCATCGCCTTGATGCCTTCCGGGTTGTTGTAAAAGATCGCATCCACTCCGGCCGGTTGTGAGGAGTCTCTAACAAAATCAACGTTGGAAACATGGGACGTCTTCTCGTTACCCCAACCGGTGGCCAGCCCCGGGCGCTCGGAGGGCTTGTTCAGAAGGGCGTCAATCTGCTTGCGGCTCATGGCGGAGTCGCCGGCGCGCAAGCCGGCGGTGGGAGCAGAGGCCCGCTCGTTGTAGGCGCTTTGTCCGTCTATCCTCGATTGGCCCATCGGGCCTGTGGAACAGGAAAAAAGTCCGCCAATTGCCAGTATGCCCGTCAGTGAATAAATGAGCTTGTGTTTCATTGTGCTGGAAAAACAGCATTTCGACGGACCGACGTCAACATTAAATGCGGTAAAACCCGCATTTTTGTTGAAATATGTTCGAAGGTGGGTAAATTTGGCGCGTGATGAAACGTTTTGAAGACGGTCAACTGTCGCGGCGGGAGCGGCAGGTGATGGAGATATTGTTCCGCTTGGGTCAGGGGACGGCGCAGGAGGTGATGGATGAATTGCCGGATCCGCCTGGCTATTCGGCGGTGCGGGCGTTGTTGGCGACGCTTGAGGAAAAAGGCTTGGTGCAGCATGGGAAGGATTCGCGGCGCTATGTCTATACCGCGACGGTGCCCGAACAACGGGCGAAACGCACGGCGCTTAAGCAGTTGCTGGCGACGTTTTTCGAGGGCAAGCCGGAGAAGTTGGTGGCGTCGCTGTTGGACCCGAAGGACCAGCACCTGAGCCGTGAGGAAATCAGTGAGATCCGCAGGTTGATAGATTCACCATGATCCAGGTTCTGATATTTTCTGCGCTTGCGGCCGGCCTGGTCTGGCTGGCGGGGCGCGGCGACGCGGCACGCGACCCGCGTCTCACAACCTTGTGTCTCGCGGTGCTCGCGGCATTTCCGATCGTGGACGCGTGCCTGCCAAAACTGCCGGTGCTGCCGTCCACGCTTGCAACTCAGGGAGTGGGAACCGGGGGAGTGCCATGGGTGAAGTTGTTGTGGGGGATCTGGGCGCTTGGGTTTGGAGCGGCCATGCTGCGCTTGGCAAGCACGCTGCGGGGGCTCGGCAAATGGCGGACGCGCTCGCAGCATCTGGCGTGGGTGGATTTTAGCGGAGGTGGCAGTGACATCGGAGGACGCCCTCCGCGTTCTAACGAACGCGCCTACGAAGATCCGCGTTCTAACGAACGCGCTGGCATCTTCGGGCGGCGGGGTGTGGAGATCCGGAGTTTGCCGGGTTTGCGCGGGCCGGTGGCGTCCGGAGTGCTGAGAAAAGTGGTGTGGGTGCCGGAGACGTGGCTCGCATGGCCGGAGGCGACGCGGCGGATTGTGTTAGAGCACGAACTCATGCACCACCGCCGCAGAGACCCGCTGTGGCGCTGGGTGGCGGAGTTGGCTTGTGCGGTGCATTGGTTCAATCCGGTGGTTGGTTGGATCGCGCGGCGTCTGGCGATGCAATGCGAGTTTGCCTGTGATGCGGCCGTCTTGAGGCGTGGCGTGTCGGCCACTGACTATGCGAGTTTGCTGTGTGATTTTGCCGAGGCGCGGGCCCTGCGCGGCCCGCTGTTGGCTATGGCCGGGCGCTCATCGTTGGAGTTGCGGGTGCGACGCTTGGTCAGGCCGGTCAGGTCGGGGAGCGGTCGCTTGGTCGTGTGTTGCATTGCCGTGACCCTCATGGCGGCGGGCGCACTGGCAGGGTTGGGACCGCGGTCGGCGTGGGTGGCGCCAGCGGAGGTGTTTTCGCCACAGGAAGTCGAGTTGCGGTGGTCGGCCAATCCATTCCCGGGTCAGCCTTGATCAGGCATGGGCGAGCACCCATTGGTATTCGCCGGCAATCTGGGCCGCCACCGGACGTTGCAGGGCTGCGGGCAACACGCCCCAGGTGTAGGTTTCAATTTCGTAATGCCGGCAGGTATCCGGATGCATGCGCCGCCAATCTAACACTTCTAGGGTTTGGGCGCGGGTTGAGCGCAAGGGCGCGGCGGGCTCGGCGTCCAGCGGAATGTGGAAGTGCACGCGGGCTTCCTTGAAATCGGCGGCGCGGATCCGCCCCGTGTCCACCGCTTGGAGAAAATCCGGCAGGTCCTGGAAACGGCAAATTTCGTCATCCGTCTGACGCAGCAGGACCTGGTGGAAATACGTCGGCTCGTTGAAGGCGCGGATGGCCGCAAGCGCGGCGGCATCGTTAGGATCGAAGGCGAGTGCACTCGACAGGTGGATTTTGGAAATGCGGATGTGGAAGAATTCGAGGAGTTCCAAGGCCTTGCGGGGAGGATCATATTCGAGCGCGAAATGGCAGGCATCGAAGTTCACCCCGATGCGGCGGCGGATCGCATCCACGGAGGGTGCCTGGGCTTCGAGGTCATGGAAAAACCCGATGGTTTCCACGGTGTTCTCGAAATATCCCAGCGGCTCGGGTTCCAGACCCAGATGAAAATCATGGCCGGTCGATTCTGATAGATCATCGAGGAAGCCGGCCAGTTCGATCAGGTGTTTGTGGATGAGCGCCTCATCCGCGCCGAAGGATTTGAACGACCCCGGCAGGGTGGACACCGAGGCGCTGGTGTCCGGGCGGGCGATGGCCGCGAGGATGCGGAACAAATCCTTGGTGTAGGCCAGCCGCGCCGGATCGGTCCAATCCGGCCGGAACACCTGCTCCTTCACCCGGGTCCCATGGAAATTGCCGTAGGGAAAGCCATTGATGGTGAAGACATAGGTGTGGGTTTCCTCGAGCCAGTTGCGGAAACGGGCGAGATGATCGCCTTCCAACAATTCCGTGGCGGCCATGGCCGAGAGCCGCAGGCCGATGGCAAAGGGTTCTTCCGGTGGCAGCGTGCCCTGCGCCCGCAACAGGTCTCTAACTGAAAGGACGTGGGATTGCAGCATCGCCCGCGTTTCCGCCCAAGTTTCCGCAGGGTGGATGTTGGTGCAATAGGCGAGGTGGGATTTTCCGAGTTTCATTCAAACGAATCTTGGCGATTGGCTGAGGAATTTCCTCGGGTTGTGATAGACGATTTGCTCGATGGCGGCCGCGGTGTGCTGGCGTTTTTTCATTTCCAACATGCAGCGTGGCACGGCGAGCGGGTCGGAGACGCCCCAGTCGCAGGCGGAGTTCATCCACAGGCGTTCGGTCCCGTAGATCTCCAACATGTCGATGGCACGGTTGGGCGAGCATTTGCTTTGCGGATAGAGCGTCATGCCGGCCCAATACCCGGCATCCAGGACTTGGGAGATGGTGTGTTCCTCGACGTGGTCGATGATGACTTTCGCGCGGTCGAGCTTGGAAAACGTGGCGAGCGAGTCGAGGATCAGGCGGGTGCCCTTGAGTTTGTCCTCGAGGTGCGGGGTGTGGATGAGGATGGGCAGTTCGCGGTCCAAGGCGAGTTGGACGTGTTCCTCGAAGATGGCGAGTTCGTTGCGGGTGTTTTTGTTGAGGCCGATCTCACCGATGCCTAACACGTTTGGGCAATCCAGAAACTGTGGCATGATGTCCATCACCTCGCGGGCGAAGCCGGGGTCGTCGGCCTCCTTGGGATTGATGCACAGCCAGCAGTAATGCTGGATGCCGAACTTGGCGGCACGCTTCGGTTCATAGTCGGTGAGTTGGCGGAAATAGTCGTAAAATCCCGCAGCCGACGAGCGGTCGAAGCCGGCCCAGAACGCGGGTTCGCAGAGGACCTCGCAGCCGGCGATGGCGAGTTTCTCGTAGTCGTCGGTGGTGCGACTGACCATGTGGGCATGTGGCTCGATGTATTTCATGCGGAAGATGTCTGAAGGTCTAAAAGTCTGAAGGTCGAAGAGCCTCCTGTGGGGGTTGCGGAAGATAAGGAGCCACCACATTCCTGTGGTGGTTGTGGAAACGTGGTCGCTGAGTATGCGCCGAAGGCTCTGTGCATGGACAATTGCCCCGCACGACGACAAGAATGTCGTCGCTCCATATCTGGCGCCATTGAGGCCAAGTGAGTTGGGAGTGTCCAGGCATGGCTTGCTAACGCGGCGCGCCGAGGGCGCCTTGGAAGACGGCCTTGGGGATGGGTTCCGTGCTGTGGTCGGAGAAGGCGTCGAGCACGGCGCGGGCGCGATCCGGTCGATCGGTCAGCAAGATCGGAAGGGCCGCCTTGAGGGCTGCATAGCGGAAATCGTCGGCTCCGGGGTGGCGATCGATGCGATCGAGAAAGGCGGCGAGGTCGATGAGCTTGTGGCGTGCATCGATGAATTGGAGGTCGAGGAGTTCCTGCTTGCTCGGCATGGCGGAAGTATAAGGGGGAATTCCGAAATGCCCACCGCTAAGTGGCGGCCGGGCGGGTTATCTTGGGACAGGTTGCAGCCAATGTTCGCGGCGGAACCAGGATTCCTGGCGCTTGGCGTATTGGCGGGTGGCGGCGTTGATGAGGTCCTCACAAGTGGCACGGTCGATTTCCCCGGCTAACAGGGCGCGGATCTCGCGCACACCGATGGCCTTTTCACAGTTGGCGGATGCGTTGGTTAGAGATGCAACCTCGGCGATGGCACCGCCCACGAGCATGGCGCGGGTGCGGCATGCAATGCGGGCGTGGAGGTCGGGCCGGCTGCGTTGGATGACGCAGCCGTGAAGCTGGGACGAGAGTTCGGCGGTTTGGGATTCCCAACGGTCGCGCAAGTCGGACGCTCGTTGGCCGCTGAGGAGGCAGATTTCCAGAGCGCGCGAGACGAAGCGGCGGTTTTTCAACGCGGTGCGGCCGGCCTCCACCGGATCCAAGGCGCGCAGGCGGGCGACCAATTCCTCCAGCGGGGTGGCGTCGAGTTCCGCGCGCAGCGTGGCATCCCCGGTGGGCAGCGGCGCCGGTCCGTGGGTCAGGAATTTCAGATAGAGACCTGAGCCGCCGGTGACCACCGGCGTTTTGCCGCGGGCCTGGATGTCCTCGATGACCGGTCGGGCCAGCCGCAGGTAGTAGCCGGCATCCGCGGCGGTGCCTGGATCTAACACACCGTAGAGGTGATGCGGCACTTGCGACATTTCGGCCGCGCCGGGCGCGGCACTGACGATTTCCAAGCCGTGATAGAGTTGGAAGGCATCGGCGTTGACGATCTCGCCGTCGAGTTGCGCCGCCAATTCCAATGCCAGCTCAGATTTGCCGGAGGCGGTGGGGCCGCAGATGTAGATGGGGGGGGGCAAGATGGATGTTAGATGTTATCAAGGAGCGGCGGACTCCGATCCGCCGTTGCCCATGTTGAACCAATGAGAGGGGGGAATCCGCTTTTAATTGTCCCCACTTGGTCGAGGGCGATTCGGAGATCGCCCCTCCTTGAGTTATTCGTCATTCACCTTGCCTCTTGTCTGCTGTCTTCAAAATGGCATTTTGCCGCCGAGGCCTTTGAGCATGTCCTTCATGCCGCCGGCGCCACCCATCTGGCGCATCATGTCTTTCATTTTTCCGGGGGACTTCATCATCTTGCGCATTTCGCTGAATTGTTTGATGAGTTGGTTGACGGCCATGAGGGAGGTGCCCGAGCCGTCGGCGATGCGCTGGCGGCGGGAGCCCTTGATGATTTCGGGGCGGCGGCGCTCCTCGAGGGTCATGGATAGAACAATGGCCTCGGTGGACTTGAGCTTCTTGTTGTCCAACGCGCCTTTGGGCAATTGCTTCTTGATTTTGCTGAAGCCGGGCATCAAGCCGAGCAACCCTTCGAGCGGCCCTAACTTCTGGATCATCCGCATTTGGTCCAGAAAGTCGGTGAAGTCGAACTTGCCGGCTTGGATGCGCTTCATCGAGTGCATGGCGTCGGCCTCGCTGACCTTGTCGGCGACTTGTTCGACCATCGCGACGATGTCGCCCATGCCGAGGATACGGTCAGCCATGCGCTGCGGATGGAACTCAAAAAGTTGCTCGAGCTTTTCGCCTTCGCCGGCGAATTTGATCGGCTTGCCGGTGACTGCGCGCATCGAAAGGGCGGCGCCGCCGCGGGCGTCACCGTCCATTTTTGTTAGAACGATGCCGGTGATGCCGACGGCGTCATCGAAGTGTTTGGCGACGGAGACGGCCTGTTGGCCGGTGGCGGAGTCGGCGACAAGGAGGGTTTCCTTGGGATTGAGGAACTCATGGAGGCGTTTGAGTTCCGCGATGAGGCGCTGGTCGATTTCCTGACGGCCCGCGGTATCGAAGATGAGCACGGTGCCGTGTTGGGTCTCGGCCCAGACCAGGGCATCCTTGGCGACTTTGACGACATCGGTTTCCGCGGCATCCGGCGTGTAGCAGGGGACATCGACTTGTCGGGCGAGGGTGGCGAGTTGGTCGATGGCGGCCGGGCGGTAGAGGTCGCAGGCGATGAGGAGCGGGCGGCGGCCTTCCTTTTTGAGGCGGAGGGCAAGCTTGGCGGCGGTGGTGGTTTTGCCGGCGCCATTGAGGCCGCAGATGAGGATGCGGGCGGGCGGGTTGAGATCCAACGGTGTTTGGTCCCCACCGAGCAGGGCGGCGAGTTCGTCATGGAAGATTTTGACGATTTGTTCGCCGGGTTTGATCGATTTGAGGACATCCTCACCGACCGCCTTGGCTTGGACGCGTGAGATGAAGTCCTTGGCAACACTGAATTCGACATCGGCTTCGAGCAGGGCGATGCGGATTTCGCGCAGGGCATCGGCAATGTTGGTTTCGGATATGCGGCCTACGCCGCGAAGGTTGCGGAAGGTCTTGTCGAGGCTGTCGGCGAGGGAGGAGAACATGGGGGGGCAGTTATAGGTTGTCAGTTAGAAGGTGTCAGTTATCCGGCAGGTAAGCGGATTCGCGGTCGATTTGGAAGGCCCAGCGGAGGGGTGTTTCCGGGGCTTTGCCCTTGGCGTCGAGCCAGGTGATAGAGACCTGACAGGACGGTTGGCGGAGACGCCGTGTGACTTGCCAGGACAGCAGATGGGTGGTGGAATCGAATTTGGCGGGCACCTCGCCGAAGCCGGAGACCTTCATGACCAGCGACTTGGGGTCGAAATCGGTGAGGGTGGCGAGGTTGGCGGTGATGATGGGGAGGCGGCTGTTGATGATCGATCCAGCTTCCGGGGTGACGGGATAGGGGGTGCTTTGCGTGAGTTGGGCCATGGCGCCGCCCGGCGTTGGCGGCGGGGTGTTTTGGGACTCATGGAACGAGGTGGCGGTTTCGAAGATTTTGTCACAATTGCCCAGAATCATATAGCGGGGAAGGCGCTTGTCGGGAGTGGCGCGTTTGACTTTGCCCGGCAGCACCGTGAACAGGGAGGTGTAGCCAAACTCATCGGCGAGCGGCAGCATTTCCTCGGTGATGAAGCCTCCCGGATAGGCAAAGGTGGTGACTTTGCTTGGAAATTTGGATTCGATGAAGCGTTTGGATTCCCCCATTTCCTTGCGCAGGAAGGCGTCGAAGTTATGGTCGCCTTTATTGCGCTGGGACCGGTAGACGGCAGGGTAGGGATGGCTCACTGAATGGCTGCCAAGGGAGGCGCCGTGCAGGAGCATTTCATTGATCATGTCGGTGGTCAGGGCCTTTTTCCCGCCATCGATGTAGTTTTTATAAAGGTAGAGCGTGAAGGGGTAACCCAACTCTTTGAGGATGGGCAAGGCATCGGTGTATACCGACTTCCAGCCGTCATCGAGGGTGATGAGTACGGATTTTTCAGGGATTGGCTTTTCGCCGCGCTTCCAGGCGAGGAAGTCCTCGAGGGTAATGACGGTGATGCCCAGTTGCCGCAGGGACTCCATTTGTTTGCGGAACTTCGAGGTGTGCATCCGCATCGCCGTCTCCGGTTCCTTTTCGGAAAAATCATGGTATCCGAGCACCGAAACCCGGACCCCATCGTCGGGGATCGCGGCCTCTGCCGCCGGGACGGCCGCGGCGGGCTCCGGGGACACGGACTCATCGGCTGCCAGGCAGAGCAGGGTGGTGAGGACGGCAATTAGCGCGGGGCGGATCATGGGCTGGCCGGACTGTAGCCGAAGTCGGAGGATTTTGGAAGTGGGATCCTCAGCCTCGCGCCAGTTCGCAGGCGAGGCGGATGGCTGCCAGCATCGAGGCAGGATTGGCGTGGCCTTTTCCGGCGAGTGCAAAGGCAGTGCCGTGGTCCGGACTGGTGCGCGGCTTGGGCAGTCCGAGGGTGACGTTGACCGCAGTGTCGAAATCTAACAGCTTTAGCGGGATCAATCCCTGGTCGTGGTACATGGCTATGACCGCATCGTAGTCACCGCGGGCGGCCTCGCGGAAAATGGCGTCGGGCACCGCCGGGCCTGAAAAGACCCCGGGCAGGTGGCGGTTGAGCTGGGTGATGGCGGGCAGGATGACGCGCGATTCCTCATCGCCGAAGGCGCCGTGCTCGCCGGCGTGAGGGTTGAGCCCGGCCACGGCAATGCGCGGATGGGAGTGACCACGCCGGGCAAGAAAGGCGGCGGTGAGCAGGCCGATCCGGAGGATGCATTCCGGGGTGAGCAGGGTGGGGACCTTGGCGAGCGGTTCGTGAATGGTGGCGAGACCCACGCAGAGGGTGTCTCCGGTCAGCAGCATGCCGTAGTCGGACACGCCGAAGGCCGCCGCAAAAAACTCGGTTTGTCCGGGAAACGGAAAACCGATCGCTTGCAAGCGCTCTTTTGAAACGGGGCCGGTGACCACGGCGTCCGCGGTGTCGGTTTTGAGCCGCTCGACCGCTTCTTCGAGCGCCTCAAGCGCGGCTTTGGCCGACCGCGCGTCAGGCTTTCCAGGGGTCCCGGCGCGGGGGTCCCCCAGGATTTCAAAATCAAAGCCAGCGGGCAAGTGGCCCGAAGCCAGGGCCAGATCGATGATTTCCGGGCCGATTCCTGCGGGATCGCCCAAGGTGATGAGGATGCGCGGCATGCGCGGAAGATGCACCGGGTTTGTTAGCCTGCCAAGGCGGGAATTGAACTATTTGGCCCGGGGCCACCCTGAAATCCCGATATCCGTGCTTGCCGCGACGGGTGGAAATCCCATAGGCTTGCAGCGTGCTGAAGATTGTCATGCGTTTGTTAGCGGGAGTGGTGGCGTGCACTGCACTGACCCACTGTGGAAGTTCGTCGATGGGGGCGGCCAATATGGGCGGTCCAACCGAGGCGGAGCGGGATGCCACGATTGCCGGCGAAGCGACTGGAGACTTTTACTATGGCAGGCGGTATTTCGTTGAGAAGACACGGTTTTGGGGCTACCTGAGGCAACCTCGGCAACCGTGGAGCCGCGCCAAGCTGGTGATTTTCAAAGAGCAGAAGAAAACCAACCCGGATCGTTTGCCGGAAGATGCGCCTGAAGGCCAGCGCTACGGCTTTGACAATAACTACGAGTACCGGATCCGCGGTTACTTCACCGGCAAGGAAAACTATGAACCCAACAGCAACCAGTTCCTCAAGGAGTTCATGTTGACGGGTTATGAAGTGGTCGACCGCAATCCCGGCTGGCTGTTCCGGTCGAATGACCACTATGAACGCTTGCGCATCACCTTGGTTCCGAGGTGAGTCTGTGGCTCTGTAACAACCAGCTGCTATAACCCAACTTGCCGATGAAATTCAGAGGAGTGCGACTTGGCATGCAGGCAGGAGTGAATTCCCGCAAGCCAGGAAGTGCGCCCGATTTGGGCAGAGTGGCAAAGATGCCGGGCTACGGCAGGCGCGGGGTGCTCCACACCCGCCGTCATCGCGACAGTCGTCGAGATCAGCGCCAGCAGGAGCGACGTGGCTTTATCATCAAGTGGTCCATCCTCATCGGGGGCGGCGCGCTGGCGGCCTTGATGCTGGCCCTTGCCTGTTGGCTCATCCTTCGATTCCGACAGAACGAGGAGGTGGCTGAGAGAGATGCGGGCGGAGCGGAACCCGTAGTTAGGGTGGCGTCCAAGTTCAAGTCTCCGAGCCAGGAAGAGGCGTTGGCCTTGGTCAAGAAAGCGCTAGCGCTACGCAATCCGTCCGAGGTGGATGCCTTGATCCATCCGGGGGAGGCGACGGTCCTTGAAGTGGTCGATTTCTTGAAAACACTGAGACTCAAAGACGGTGAGATTTCTGACTACCTCTGGATGAGCAGTCTCTACAAGAACGACCTCCAACTCGAGGGGGTGCAGGTGATGTTTGCCTCCATGGACAAGCCCAAAAGCCGCATGGCCATTCTAACTCCGGATGCAAACGGGATTTGGAAGATGGATTTTGCCGCCTTTGCCAGATGGGGCAAGCCGGCATTGGCGGATTTGTTGGAAAAAAAGGCAAGCACGGCCATCGTTCGTGTCTATACGGCGAAGGACCTGTACTTCAATGGTCCCTTCTCAGATGATCGCAAATGGGCGGCCTATAAGCTGGCCTCTCCAGACGTCGACGAGGTGCTGGTTGGCTATTGCAAGGCGGGCTCGGCTCAGCACCGGGCGATGGAGGCGATGTGGTCGCACGGCGAGATTGCCGTCAGCCGGGCGACTTTGGAAATCCGCCGCGTGGAGGGTGCGGATCGCTGGCAGTTTGAAATTGTCAGGGTTCTGGCCGAGGACTGGGTGATGGGTGAAAAATCGTGGGATGAAAAATTGTAGTTTCCACGCTATTCAGTGGGGTTGGGCGCTGCGGTCGGGGCGGCCTCGTTGTAGGTGCTCACTTTTGCCGCCTGCCGGGGTTTTTCGCCGTCGGCACGGTGGACGAAAATCTGGGCCCGTTCATGCGGGTTGAGCAAAACAGAGCCCGTATAAAACCGTTGATATTGTCCGGTGGGGTTTTTGAAGGCAACTTGGATCGGCAGATCCGTGCCGATGGGGATGGCTTTGACCATGGACTTGCCGGGCATGAGGAGCACACGTTCCGTGCCAAAGATCACCGCGCTCTCCACAGGTAGCAGGTTGACAATCCGTATCGAGCCCGCCGGAAAAGCCGCGGCGGAATCGGCGAAGGTGAAGCTTCGCGGCTTGTTCCACTGGGTTCCTGACTCACGCCAGATGACCGCCAACGCATCCCCGGTCTCCGGCAACCGAACGACTAACCAGGGTTTGGTCGAGGGATCATTCGGCGCGCTGGCCTCGCGCAAGATGGCGGGTGCCGTGCCTTCGGGAATTTTGATAGGCTCGGACGCCCGTCCGAGGTTGAGGCGGATGAGGACAGAGGCGTCGCCGGTGCCTAGGCGGACTTGCCTGGGGGGAATGCTCCCCGGATCAGGCTCAAGCTCATATCGCACCCCATCGCGGACATCCTGCCGGAATGGCGGCGTTTCACCCAGCGGCAACAGGCGCAGGCAGCGTGGTGCCACTTTGGCCTTTTCAGGGGCTTCAGTCTTTTGGGCATGGCTCAGTGCCATCGTCAAAGCCAAGAGAGATAACAGGCGCCAGATCACGTCATCAGGATGCACCCGTTTTCCCAAAGTGGCGAGTAAAACATCCGCTAGAAGCAGGCGGTAATCCTGATCCCTCGCTCAATCCCAGGGGGCCCGCAGATGCTCGATCGCATCGTGCAAGTCAGCGTGCGTCACGCCCTCGCTGACCTTGGCATCACCCGCTGATTCTAACAGAACAAAGCGGATCCTGCCGGCGGCGAACTTCTTGTCCCGCGCAAGTTTTTCCATGATGGTCGGGGTGGCGATCTTTTCTGAAAGCACCAAGGGCAGATGATACTTATCCAACAACTCGAGTATCGCACGCGTGGCTGCGGGTGCCAGTTGGCAGTGGCGTCCCGAGAGGAATAAGGCCGCTCGCAAGCCCAGGGAAATGGCCTCGCCGTGGAGCATTTCGCCGTAGGGAATCGCCGCCTCAACGCCGTGGCCAATGGTGTGGCCGAAGTTGAGCAGGGCGCGGATGCCGAGGGTTTCGTGCTCGTCGGCTTCGACAATGCGCGCCTTGATCGCAATGTTGCGCGCGATCAGGTCGGCCGGCACCTCACGCTTGGCTGGATCCAAGGCGGCGAGTTCATCGAGCATCGCGGCGTCGCGAATGGCTGCGTGCTTGATCGCCTCGGCAAAACCCTCGCAGAACTCACGCCCCGGCAACGTGCGCAAGGTCTCCGGATCTACCAGCACCAACCGCGGTTGGTGGAACGCCCCTAGCAGGTTTTTCCCCTCGCCGACGTTGACGCCGGTCTTGCCACCCACGGAGGAATCCACCTGGGCGACGATGGTGGTGGGGATTTGCACAAAGGGAATGCCACGGAAAAAAATCGCCGCTACAAAGCCCGCAAGATCGCCAACGACCCCTCCGCCAAGGGCCACCACCATGGACCTGCGGTCATGACCGGCGCGGATCATCTCGCGGCAGACGCTCTCCGTCTGCGCCATGGTCTTTGAAGCTTCACCGGCGGGGATGATATGCAAGGTGGGGCTGAAGCCCGCTGACGCCAGCGAATCGAGCAACGCCGCGCTGTGATAGCGCGCCACCCGGTCGTCGCTGATGACGGCCAATCGCCGACCGCCCAGACCACTCGCGCTGATGGCCACACCCGCCCGCCCGAGCAGGCCGGGTTCTACCAGAACATCGTAGGACCGCTCCCCTAAACCAACATGCACACGCGACATGCCCGCAGCCTGACTCAAGCCGCGGCCCGTGTCCATTCCAGAGTCGTGGCCCGCGGATTTCGCTCCAAAGCGGATTGCCTCGATCATCCCTTGCCTCATTCCGCCGCGTCTCATCCATCCAATCCCAGGGTCTGTGCGCCACAGCGCACCCGGCCGATCATTGCAATGGCCTGCAATAACTTTGGACGACCGTCCCAAATTATTGTCAATATGCATTGCCCGAGGTTTCGTTTCCTGCTTGGCTGGGGTATGGAAATCCGCCAACGCGACCAACAAGCCCCATTCACCACCAAGGACGGCTCAACCATCCGGAGTTTGTTGGACCGGGCCAATGCGCCGGTGACCAATCAGAGTCTGGCGGAGGCGACGCTTCCCGCCGGGGGGAGCACCCAGCGTCACTACCACCGCCTGAGCGAGGAGTTTTACTATTTGTTAGAAGGCGGCGGGGTGATGGAGATTGACGGGGAGACCCGCGAGGTGGGGCCGGGGGATGCGGTGTTGATTCCCGCCGGGGCCTGGCATCAGATCCGGGCGCTTGAGCCCATGCGCTTCCTTTGCTGTTGCGCCCCGCCCTATGCCCATGACGACACGTATTTCTGAGGGGACCGCTGCGCGCGCACTCACCCATAGGTCCCATAGGTCCCATAGGTCCCATAGGTCCCATAGGTCCCATAGGTCCCATAGGTCCCATAGGTCCCATAGGTCCCATAGGTCCCATAGGTCCCATAGGTCGCGCGGCCACCGTTCACTGCAGCAGCATCCAGATCGGCTGCGGCCAGATGCCGAAGAGCAGCACCAGGAGGGTTAGAACGGCGATGCAGGCTTTGCTGATAGGTGGCAGGGTGAGCGGTGTGTCATGGGGCGGGGGCATCCACCAGACGGCGCGAATGACTTTGAAGTAATAATAAAACCCGGTGGCGGCGGCGAGGGTGGCAATGCCGAGCGCCCACCACAGGTGAGCCTCGACGGCCAGATAGAACACGAAGAACTTGCCGATGAAGCCGGCGGTGAGCGGCACGCCGGCGAGGGCGGCGAGCAGCACGGTGAGGGCCAGGGCGAGCTGCGGGTTGGTTTTGCCGAGGCCGTTGAAATCGCTGATGGCTTCGCCACCGCGCTGGATGCGCACTTGCGCGAGGATGAAGAACACGCCGAGCGTCATGAGCAGATAGGTGGCGAGATAGAACGACACCACCTTGGCGGAGTTCAATTCGGCGGCGAAGGGTTGCCAGGCGGCCAGGGCTAACAGCAGGAACCCCGCGTGGGCAATCGAGGAATAGGCGAGGAGTCGTTTGAAGTTGGTTTGCGGGATGGCGGCCAGGTTGCCGAACAGCAGGGTCGCGCAGGCCAGAATGAGCAGCAGGGTCAGCACCGGTTTGCGGGTGAGTTCACTGCCAAGGAAGGGCTCGAGAAAACGCATCAACAGGATGAAACCGGCGGCCTTTGAGCCGACCGAAAGAAAGGCGGTGGTGGGAGTGGGTGCGCCTTGATAGACATCGGGAATCCAGACTTGCATCGGCACCGCGCCGATTTTGAAACCAAGGCCGACCATGACCAGGGCAATGCCGAAGAGCAGGGGCGTGCGGTGGATTTGTTCGGCGCGTCCATCATGGAGCAGTCCGCCGATAACGTCGAGGTTGAGGGTATGAGTGGTGCCGTAAATCCAGGCGATGCCATAGACCAAAAATCCGGTGCTCAGCGCGCCAAGGATGAGATATTTGACGCCCGCCTCGAGGGAGCCGACATTGCGGCGCATATAGGCGACGAGAATGTAAAACGTGATGGTGACCAATTCGAGGGCGACAAAGGCCCCTGCCAAGTCCCTGGCCGAGGCCAGCCACATCATCCCGGCGCAGGCAAACAGCGGCAGCGCGTGGTATTCGCCAGTGCCCGATTCCGAACCGGGGTGGTCGGTGAAACGCGCAAGAATAGTCCGGTAATCCACGGCCATCAGCACCACCAGCAGGGTGCTGACAAGGGCGAATATCTTATAGAACCGCGCCAGGGTGTCGAAGCTGTAGAAATTCCACAGCGGCCAATGCGCCCACGCGGCGGCGGGCTTGGCGTCGGGGCCGATGGCCAGGCATGTTAGGCCGAGGATGGCCACCAGTCCAACGGCGGCGGCCATGCCAACCCAGCCCTTGCTTTGCGACGGGACGAAGGCTTCAGCCATCAGCAACACAATGCCAAGGGTGACAGTCAGGGCTTCAAGGTAGTAGGCGGGCATGATGGGTGAAAATTTTAAATTCCAAATTTTAAATTCTAAATGGAAGAGTAAGAGACGAGACAGATCTTTGGTTTCGAATTCAGTGCTTAGAATTTATTGCTTTAATTAAGCAGGTTGAGGAGGAGGTTCGGATAGAGGCCGACGGCGAGGAGGGTGACGATGAGCAGGATGGCCGGGATTCTGTCCGTTAGGGGGATGTCCGGGACGCCCGCGGTGAGTCCGGCCACCGGGCCTTGGAAAATGTTGCGGTAGGCGCGCAGCATATAGACGGCGGAAATGACCACCCCCCAGATGGAGAGGATGCAGGCGAGTTGCACCGGACCGAGGCCGGTTGTGCCGTTGTATGACTTGAATGCGGACAGGAAAACCAGGACTTCACCGGCAAAATTGGCGAGGCCCGGCAGACCGATGGAGGCCATCGCGGCAATTCCGAACAGGAACGCCAGCGCGGGTGTGGCTTTGGCCAGTCCGCCGAGATCGGCCAGATCGAGCGAACCGGTGCTGCGTTCGATGCGGTCGGCCAGACCGAACAACAGGGCGATGGAAATGCCGTGGGCAAACATCAGGACGATGGCGGCGGACCTGGCCAGCGGGTTGTCCGGCATGGCAATGAGCGCGGCTATCGCAAGGAAGATGTATCCCATGTGCATCACTGATGAATTCCCCAACAGCAGATCCAGGCGCTTTTGCGCCACCGTGACGTAGCCGACCCACAGGATGTTACCTAACAAAAGTATCAGGAGTGGATTGAGCCAGGCCTGTAAACCATCCGGGACCAACGGGATGGCCAGGCGCAACAGCCCGTAAAGACCGAATTTCTTGAGCACCCCCGCGTGCAGCATGGCGATGGGGGCGGGCGCGCTGGCATACGCGGGTGCGGCCCACGAGTGGAACGGAAACAATGAGACCAGCGTGCCGAACCCGACGATGAGCAGGGCGGCGATGCCTTTTTGCGCGGCAGGCTCGATGCCGCCCGCAGCGGCAACCATTTTGCCCATGTCGAAGGTGCCGGTTAGATTGGCAAGCCAGACGAGGCCGGCCAGCAGGACGATCGAACCGAGGCCTAGATAGATGGTGATTTTCCAGGCAGCGGCGCGGCGCTCGCCGCGGCCGAGGATGCCGATCATGAGAAACGTGGGAATCAGGGCGAGTTCGTGAAACGCATAGAAGAAGAACAAATCGGTCGCGGCAAAGGCCCCCAGCGCACCACCTGACAGCAGGAGCGACGACCCGAAGTAGAGTTTGTCGCGGCCCTCAGGCGCCTGGCCGGAGAGCACGGCGGCGAGGGTGACGATGGCGGTCAGCAGCACCATGATGACGCTCATGCCATCGGGGAAACCAAAGGCGAGGTTGAGCGCGGGCTTGGCCAGCACTGGCACCGAGAATGCCCAGGAGGTGCAGTGCCAGGAGGCAGCGGCATACAGCGCGAGTGCCAGATTGACCGCCGCGGCGCCGATGGCGGTGAGCCTGGCGGGTGCGCCAAACAGAATCGCAATGAAGGCGGCGATGGGGATGAATACGAGGAGTGCGAGCATGGGGTTAGATAAACACGGTGAAGTAGATGACAAGGATGACGCCAAGGCCGAAGGCAAAGGCGTAACCCTGCAGATTGCCGGACTGGACGCGCCGGAAGAGGTTGCCAACCCCTTCGGCACTGCGGCTCAGGCCGCCGACCAGCAGGCCGTTGATGAGGAATTCGTCAAGGAAGTAGATCACAGCCGCGGCCAGATTCTGGAAGTAGCGGATGAGAATGGTGTCATAGAGCCAATCAAACTTGAAGCGCTCCCGCAGCAAGGGGATGCACACCGGATCCTTGTCCTTGCCGGCGTAGACAATCCACCCGGCGAGCACGCCGATGACCAGGGCCACCAAGGAAATCATGGCGACGAAATTGAAGTGGAACTCGCCGGCATGGTGCGGCAGGGCGGGGGCGAAGCGGTTGAGGAACGGGAGACCGGCGAAAATCGCTAGCATGGCTAACAAGGTGAGCGGCACCAACATCAGCGGGCCGACCTCATGCGCATGTCCGGCGTTGTCAGAACGATGCTTGCCGAGGAACGCGACGACGAACAAGCGGGTCATGTAATACGGCGTGAGCACGGCCACCAACGCACCAACCCAAAACAACGGCGAGCCAGCCTCGCGGGCGGCATCCAAAATCAATTCCTTGGAGAAAAATCCGGAGGTGCCGGGCACGGCGATGAGTGCGGCGCAACCGGCGGCAAAGGTGAGGGTGGTGATCGGCATTTTTTTGGCCAGGCCGCCCATTTTCCAAATGTCTTGTTCGTGGTGGCAGGCGAAGATGACCGCGCCGGAACCAAGGAAGAGCAGGGCTTTGAACCAGGCATGCGTGAAGAGGTGGAACATCCCCGCATCCCCGGCCACAAACCCGACCGCCATGACCATGTAGCCGAGTTGCGACAGGGTTGAGTAAGCGAGCACCCGTTTGATATCGTCTTGCTGGGTGGCCATGAGCGCGGCTAACAACGCGGTGATGCCGCCGGTCCAGGCGATCACATCACTGGCCGGCAGTTGATGGAAAACCTCCAAGCCGAGTGTGACTTGCACACGGAAGAGCATGTAGACACCGGCGGCCACCATGGTCGCCGCGTGAATCAACGCGGAGACCGGCGTCGGGCCTTCCATCGCATCCGGCAGCCAGACGTGCAGCGGGACCTGTGCGGATTTGCCCACTGCCCCGCAGAAGATGCACAGCACCGTGGCGGAGAGCACGCCAACCCAGATGGCGGGATTGGCGGCGCGGAACGCCTCCAGGCCGGGTTGCATCTTATCAAATGACAAATGGCCGGTGATGCCCCACAACATGAGGATGCCGATCATGAAGCCGAAGTCGCCGATACGGTTGGTGATGAAGGCTTTCTTGGCGGCATCCGCGGCGCTTTCCTTCTGATACCAATGGCCGATGAGCAGATAGGAACTGAAACCCACCAACTCCCAGAAGATGAAGGTCATGATGAAATTGTCCGCCAGCACGATGCCGGTCATCGAAAACATGAAGAGCGACAGACCGGTGAAGTAGCGGGCTTTGCCCTCATCGTCCTTCATGTACGCCAGCGAAAACACATGCACCGCCAAACCCACGCCGGTGACCACCAGCATCATGCCGGTGGAAAGCGTGTCGAGTTTGATGCCGATATCGAGGTGGAAGTTGCCGACACTGGCCCATGGGAAGGCGGCACTGCCTTCAGTGCCCAGCAGCATCAGCGCTAGGATGAAGGTGACCAATGAGGATGTCACCGCAACAAGGGGTGCCAGTCCGGTCTTATTCAGAACGAGTTGGTTGACCACCGCGGCGGCGAGCGGAAGAAAAAGCAGAAGCCAGGCGAGATTCATGGGGGACGGAGTCGTTTGTGGATAAGTGGATGAACCACTGATTTCACTGATTTTACTGATTTTATTTTAGATAAATGTTAGCGACCCGTTTAAAGGTCAGGGACGAAGTTTGTGTGGGATCAAATTTCATGACGCGGTAAGCTCTGGTGCTGTGGAATTTTCCATCCTTAACTATTAAATCAGTATCATCAGTGAAATCAGTGGTTTCTTGTCGCATGTCCCAAATTGCCGGTGTCAGCCCTTCATGCTGGTCAGTTCATCGGTGTGGATGGTCTGGCGGGCGCGGTAGAGGGCGACGATAATGGCGAGGCCGACGGCAACTTCAGCGGCGGCAACCGTGATGACAAAAAACACCAGCATCTGGCCATTGGAGTCTGGCAGGCCGTGGATGGGATTGCAGCGGGAGAATGCCACCAAACTCAGATTGGCCGCGCTGAGCATGAGTTCAAGACACATGAAGACGACAATGATGTTGCGCCGCAACACCACGCCCGCCAAGCCAATGGCAAACAGCAGGCCGGAAACGAGGAGGTAGTTGTTGAGAGTGGCCATGAGGGATGGAGGTTATCAGTTGTCAGTTGTCAGTCGGATCAGTCGGATGGGGTTGTCTTCTTCGAGAGCGCCACGCAACCGACAGTGGCGACCAGGAGGAGCACGCCAAGGATTTGGAGCGGCAGATTGTAGTCGGTGAATAGAGCGCGGCCGATGAGATGGACATCCGGCAGGCTGCCTGCGTTGAGAGCCGTGGCGATTTTTCCGGTTGCGGTGATGGTTCCGGAATCGACCAGCGTGGCGGACGCCTGTACGAGAGTGTTTTTGTCAAGTTCAGGGAGCGCGGCGTCGGTGTTGTGGGCGAGCACGCTGATGAGTTGGGCGGCAAAGGCAATGCCGAGGCCGAGGCCGCCAAGGATCGGGATCAATGGCTTGGCGCGCCTGACCTCGTCCTTCAGATCCAGCAGCATGATGATGAACAGAAACAACACCATCACCGCTCCCGTATAGACGAGGATTTGGATGACCCCGACGAAAAAAGCGCTGAGGCCGACGAAGAGAGCCGCCAGCCCGACGAAACAGGTGACCACGGACAAGGCGCTGGCCACAGGATTGCGGAACGCAATGACGGCAATGCCGCCAAGGAGCATTACGAGAGAGAACATCCAGAAGAGGTAAGAGGGCATTTGGTTATTCGTTATTTGTTATTTGTTATTGGTGAAGAAGCAGGGTGGCGATGGAGACCAAGTAACCTCTAACACATAACCTTTAACTTATTTCAATTCATTCCACTTGTTGACGAGGCCGGTGCGGACGCCGCCGATGGCATAGAGTTTCTGTTTGTCGTGGACCATTTCCTTGCGGCTGGTGCCGAGGATGACATAGTCCTTGCGGAGAAAGATGGCTTGCTCGGGGCAGACTTCCTCACACATGCCGCAGTAAATACAGCGGATCATGTCGATCGCAAAGGCCGCCGGGCGCTTTTCAACCTTGGCCCACGGGTCAGCGGAGGGGATTTCGCCGGGGGTGATTTTGATGGCCTTGGGTGGGCAGATGAATTCGCAGAGTTGGCAGGCGACGCAGCGTTCACGGCCCTGCTCATCGGTGACGAGTGCAGGGGCGCCACGGTAGTATGCGGGAAGCTGCGCATCCCAATTTTGCTCGGGGTATTGCATGGTCACGCCGAGGCCGGAGGAGGCGAGGTCTTTGGCACCCATGGATTTGCCCATGAGCGACTTGACCGCGTGGCGCAGGGTGAGGAAAAACCCCTTGCAGAGTGCGGTCAGATAGATTTTCTCGCCGAAGCGGAGTTTGGGGCGTTGGATTTTGATGACTGCCATGGGAGAAGGAAGTGAGTGGTGATCAGGCACGCAGGTTGTTGGGCTTGGCCTCGGAGACTTGGGCGACCCAGATGATGGCGGCAGTGACGATGAGGAGCAGGAGCGCGCCGAGGCTGATGATGGTGCCTTGCAGGTGCGGGGCGGCGACAATCAGCGCGGCGAGGAAAACGTTGACCAGGGCAGCCTCGAAGAAAATCACCCAGCCGAGTTTCATGAGCTGGTCGTAGCGGAAGCGCGGAATGGTCCAGCGCACCAGAATGAAGAAGAGGATGAAAGCAACCACCTTGGCGATGAAAATGGCAAGGTGGATCAGGCCGCCATACCCGAAGCCGCCAAGGCTGAGGTTGGAAATCCACGAATCGGTGCCGAAGCCGAGCGACCAGCCACCGAGAAAGACGGTGACGACGAGTGCGGAGCCAATGACCATGGCGGCGTACTCGCCCATGAAGAACATGGCGAATTTCATCGACGAGTATTCGGTGTGATAGCCACCCACCAACTCGGTTTCGCACTCGGGGAAATCGAAGGGCATGCGGTTGGTCTCCGCAAAGATGGAGACGGTGAAGATGAGGAAGGCAATGGCCGCGGGAAACCAGAACAGCAACTTTTCAGTTAGAGGGTGGCTTGCATCATGCCCCCAGAGCGGCAGCAACAACCAGCCGTGGTCGGCTTGCTGCTGGACGATATGGCTGAGGTTGAGGTCGCCGAAGTAGAGCAACACCGGGATGATCGAAAGCCCGAGGGCGATTTCATAGGAGATCATTTGAGCGGTGGAACGGACGCCGCCCATAAAGGGGAATTTCGAGTTGGACGACCAACCGGCGATGGTGATGCCATAGACGGTGATGGAGGCGATGGCGAAAATGAACAAGGGGCCGATGTCGAGATCGGCGATGACCAGTTTCTCGGTGTGCCCGAACAGGGTGATCGGCGTGCCGAAGGGAATCACGCAGGCGGTGATGAGCGCCGGGGCCACGGTGAGCGCCGGAGCCAGCCAGTAAAACGCCTTGCGCACGTGATTGGGTGTGAAGTCCTCCTTGAGAAAGAGCTTGATGCCATCGGCAATCGGCTGGATCAGCCCGCCAATGCCAAGGATGCCGCAATCTTTTTTGAAGCCGAAAAGGGTGAGGGGTATGCCCACGCGGTTGGGTCCCACTCGGTCCTGGATGACCGCACAGAAGCGCCGTTCAAAATAGACCGAGACGGGCACCAGCGGCAACACCACGCAAAAGGTGAGGGCAACGATCTTGATGAGGAGGAGAAAGAGAAGCATTGGGTTAGAGGTTATTAGTTAGATGTTATTGGGTGTGTCCTTCTCCTTGGATGCGCGCCTCAGGTATGAGATGAAGCCATTAAGTAGGGCAATTGCGTTCGCAGCGATGGAGCGACCTTGTTGAAGCAATTCATCGGAAATCAAGGACTCATCGTGGGCGGTAATCATGTGATCGATCGTTTCCCAACAGGACCCTCTGGCATTTGAGCAGAATTTCGCGTTGTCGAGGTAGTGGAAGCGGCCATACCCTTCGGCGATATTGGCGGTGGTGGAGCGCGCGGCACGCAGGATTTGATCGCAGAGACGATAGTGTTCGTCGCGTGGAAGAGCCTTGCAGAGGGTGGTCGCCACAAAAATCCGCAGTTCCCTGCAGGCTTTCCAGCATTCCAAGTCCTCGAAAGATCTGAGTGGCTCCTGGTTCATGTATTTTCTGATAACTATTAACCTCTAACCCATAACATTTAACCATTCCGAGCCCGCTCGTTTTCCAGGAGTGGGATTTGGTAGCCGGTGTCGAGGACGGGGACGCCGGCGGCGCCGATGGTTGCCAGACTGAGGCCAGCGAATGCCGGGATGCTCGCGGCGAGTTGCACGAAGACATCCTCAATTTGATCAAGTTGGGGGTGCTCTCCGCCGAGGGCCCGAATGAGGTCGCGCAGGATTTGCCAATCATCGCGGGCCAGGCCGGGGCTGTCCGTGGCGCGGTTGAGGCGTTGGAGGCGGCCGCTGAGATTGACCATTGAACCGCATTTTTCGGTGAAGGCAGCGGCGGGCAACACAAGGTGGGCGGCGTCTGCGGTGGCGTTGGCAAGGATGTGGGATTGGAGCAGAAAGTCGAGTTTGCCGAGGTCATCGGCTGTGAATCCGGCGTCGGCGATAAGGTCTTCGCCGAGGACGATCAGGGCTCGGAGCGCCCCGGTACGGACTTGTTCACGGATGGCGTCGAGCTTGGCAAAGGGGTCCTCGGTATCGAGGATGAGTTTGGCGCCGGTAGTGTTAGGGTTGCGGTCGCCAGCAATCAGCAGGGCATCCGCCGCGGCGAAACGCGGGACCAGAGCAACTTGCGCGGTGCCGATTGCCTGCGCCAGAGCGCGGGTGAGGCTCAGTTCCTCATTGGTCATGCGTCCGGAGGCGATGATGGCGATTTGTTGCGGAGCGTGCGCCTTGAGTCGGGCGGCGGCGGATTGCAGGGCCTCGGGCCAGCCTGTCGGGGCGTGGTGCGCGCCATGTTTGACCAGCGGTTGGGTGAGGCGCGCGGGGCCGTCAATATAGTGGAAATTGAGGCGGTGGGAATCCGGCATCCAGTCGGAATTGACGTCGTTGTTACGGCGCGGGGTGATGCGGTGGATGGTGTTTTCGCGGGTCCAGACGCTGATGTTGGTGCCGGTGCCGCAGTTGACGTCGAGCGTGGGCGTCTCCTTGAGAAACCACACCCGCATTTGAAAGCGGAAGTCGTTGACGGTGAGCGCGCCGACCGGGCAGATGTCCGCGGTGTTGAGCGAGTAGTTGGAATCGAGCAAGTGTCCGGGGTGGACACTGAGCGTGGTATGGGTACCGCGCTGGGTAAAACCCAATACCGGATCGCCCGCCACCTCATCCATGAAGCGGATGCAGCGGCCGCAGAGAATGCAGCGCTCGTCATCGAGGCGGATACGCGGACCGATGGCGACATTTTTGGGCTTTTTGACCTTGTTATCGACGAAGCGCGAGGTGCCGCGGCCATGAGCGGCGGCATTTTCCTGGAGGCGGCATTCGCCTGCCTTGTCGCAGATCGGGCAGTCCAGCGGGTGGTTGATGAGGAGAAATTCCATGACACCCTCGCGGCAGTTTTCGACCAACTCGCTGGTGGTGCAGATGCCGAGGTTTTCGCTGACGGTGTTGGCGCAGGCGATGACCGGCCGGGGCATCCAAGTGATCGCTTCATAGCCCTGGGCGTCGCGTTGCGGTTCTTGGCCGGGCGCGGGGCGGGGGGGCATGCCGATTTGCACCAGGCACATGCGGCAGTTGCCCGGCGCGGTCAATTTCGGGTGATAACAGTAATGAGGGACGGCCACCTGCACCTGGCGACAAGCCTCGATCATCCGCGTGCCCTTGGGAAATTGGTGCCAAACGCCGTTAATCTGCACATTGACCCTGCCGGTCTCGGCAGCAAGATCCTTGGGTGTTTTGATAGGTGCCTTCGCAAGAGGAGTGTCGCTCATGGGTCGTTAGGTAGGCTGGACGCGCTGCGCTGGGATCATTCGGCGGCTTGTCGCGGCCGACGATGCATACACTGCCCCTAGCCGGCAAGTCTGCGTTGTGAAAAAATGCGGCGGCCCATTGGGAGCGCGGGTTGACAGGTGGCACCGGGCCTGGCTTCCAAGTTCCTTCTCAGGGGTGCGCCGCGGACCACGTCACAGGCCGCACGCCAACTCGCGGATCAGCCCGGTCCCCTGATAGATGAAGGCGGTGTAGACCTGCACCAAGGTCGCCCCGGCGCGCAGTTTCTCCCGGGCGTCTTCCAGCGAGGCGATGCCGCCGACCCCGATGATGGGGATGCGTCCGCCCACATGGCTGGCAAAGGCTTGCAGCACGGCCGTGCTTTTCTGGAACTCCGGTCGCCCAGAGAGACCGCCAGCTTCCGCGGCGCGCGGATGACCGGCGACCGCCTCGCGGTCGAGTGTGGTGTTGGTGGCAATCAGGCCGTCCAAACCACCTGCCAGAAAAACCGCGGACAGCTCGCGGATGTGGCATTCGTCGAGGTCCGGGGCCACTTTAAACAGGAGCGGGACGCGCTTGCCATGCTCGGTGGCGAGGTGTGCCTGTTCGCGCTTGAGGGTTTCCAGCAAGCGGGCGCAGGCCTCCGGCCCCTGGAGTTCGCGCAGGCCGGGGGTGTTGGGCGAGGACAGGTTCACCGCAATATAATCGGCCACCGGATAGGCCTGGCGCAGGCACGTCAGATAGTCGGCGGCGGCATCCTCGTTAGGTGTGTCCTTGTTCTTGCCAATATTGATGCCGAGCACGCCTTGATAGGTGCGGGAACGCCGCGCGTTGGCGACGCCGGCGGCGATGCCGGAATTGTTGAAGCCCATGCGGTTGATGATCGCCTCATGGTCGATGAGGCGGAACACACGCGGCTTCGGATTGCCGGGTTGCGCGCGCGGCGTGAGCGTGCCGATTTCAATGCTGCCAAATCCCAGGCGGCCGAGGGCATCGATGCAGTCACCCTCCTTGTCCATGCCGGCGGCCAGCCCAACGCGGTTGGGAAATTTCAGGCCGAGCACTTCCACGGCCGCCGCCGGTGGCACGGCAGGGCCGATCCACCGCAACAGGCCGCCACGCTCCGCCAGCCGCAGCACGCGCAGACTCAGATGGTGCGCCACTTCCGGATCAAGGCGGAACAGCCCCGCGCGTATCAGGGGATAGAGAGTGTCAATCACGCGCCAAGCTTGGCCTGTGCCGGCCAATTTGTCGAATCTCCTCTGCACCCAAACCGCCATTTTTGCCATAAAACACGGCTTCAACAAGAAATGTTAATAATTGGCTCGGCGCTTGCTGTGTGTCGAATGGACCTTTTGCGGCGGCAATCCACCACAAAAAGACAAAGAATTCCACAAAACACGGGAAACTTGGCTCTTTATTAGAAAAAATCAGAATAATTCCAAGTTTCCGGCGTCTCACCCTTGACCAACCCAATACCACCATCATGTCACACGAATCCGAGGGCAGTTTGAAAATCTATCTGCGTGAAATTTCCAAGACCCCGCTGCTCAGCGTGGAGGAGGAAATCACACTCGCCAAGCGGATCAAGGCGGGGGATGCGGAGGCACGCGTGCAGATGATCCGGGCCAATCTTCGCCTGGTGGTGAAGATTGCCCAGGACTACGCCAATTACGGCATGCCGGTTACGGATTTGATTTCCGAAGGCAATATCGGCTTGATGAAGGCGGTGGAACGCTTTGATCCGAACAAGGGTGGAAAACTTTCCACGTATGCCGCGTGGTGGATCAAGCAATCGATCAAGCGGGCGCTGGCCAACCAGTCCAAGACGATTCGTCTGCCCGTCCACATGGTGGATAAGATAGCCAAGATGCGGCGGATTGCCGTGATGCTGGCCGAGGCCTTGGGGCGCGAACCCACTGATGAGGAATTGGCCGAGGAGATCGGGCTGCCCCGGCGCAAGCTGGCCATGCTGCGCCAGGCGTCACAACGCCCCACGTCACTGGATTCCCCGATCAACGATGGCGAGTCCACCGAATATGGTGACGTCATCGGAGACACGCGGGTTTCCAGCCCCTTGGATGCGCTCTCCGACAAGAATATGCACGGCGAGTTGGATGGTTTGCTTGAGATCCTGGACGAGCGTGAGCGGCGTATTATTGATGTGCGCTTCGGCCTGACCGGCTACACACCCATGACTTTGGAAGAAGTCGGACGCCAGTTTGGAGTGACCCGCGAACGCATCCGGCAATTGCAAAACTCAGCCTTGGTTAAGATGCGCAAGGCCTTGCGCAAGAAAGACAGTCCCCAGTCCGCACTGGCCAGCCTTACCTTCGCGGAAGGGTAAGGCGCCACCCCTTGCGCCCGCACGTTTGATAGACTAGCGGCCCGGGGAGTTGCGTCGGCAAATGCGGATCCCGTCACGGTTCAGCGGCCAGTGCGTCGGCAGTCCATTCCGGCCTTGGGCCGTGCTGCGGGCCCGGCCCCTCTCGCGTGCTGCCGGGGAACTTGCATGCAGGGCAGACAGGAATCCCGGGAAGCGCGAAATTCTTATAAAAATTTCCTTTACATACTTGCGTAGGGTGTGACGCGTTCTATGTTGAGGTGGCTGGCATTGGGTGATGCCGGGCCGAGGGGAGGGATAAAGCAACCAGTCATACCTATATGTCACGCGACGCAGATGGCAGTTTGAGGATATATTTGCGGGAGATATCCGAGACCCCGCTGCTCACGATTGAGGAGGAGATTGCTCTCGCGCAGCGGATCCGGAAGGGCGACCCGCGGGCACGTGCCATCATGATCTGTTCGAATCTGCGCTTGGTGGTGAAGATAGCCCAGGATTACGCCAATTACGGTCTGCCGGTTACGGATTTGATTTCGGAGGGCAACATCGGATTGATGAAGGCGGTGGAACGGTATGAACCGGGCAAGGGCGGCAAATTTTCCACCTACGCCTCATGGTGGATCAAACAAGCGATCAAGCGCGCGCTGGCCAACCAATCGAAAACCATCCGCCTGCCGGTCCACATGGTGGACAAGATTGCCAAGATGCGCCGGATCGCCATCATGCTGGTTGAGGTCTTGGGGCGCGAACCCACCGACGAGGAATTGGCAGACGAGGTCGGCTTGCCCTACCGCAAGCTGGCGTTGCTCAGGCAGGCGGCGCAATATCCCATGTCGCTGGATTCTCCTATCAATGTCGGCGAGGTGGCCGAATACGGGGATGTCATCGGCGATGAATTGGCGGTCAATCCCCACGATTCACTGGCGGACAAAAACATGTTCGGCGAAATCAGCGAGTTGCTCAAAACGCTGGACGAGCGGGAACGGCAGATCATCGATGTGCGCTTCGGCTTGACGGGTGGGACGCCTTTGACATTGGACGAAGTGGGCAGGCAGTTTGGCGTGACCCGTGAGCGCATCCGCCAGTTGCAGAACTCGGCGCTGGTCAAAATGCGCAAGGCCCTGCGGAAAAAGGACCATCCGCATCCGGCACTGCAACGTGTGGTGATGGCGCGGGCGTGAGCGGGCGTTTTTCAGGGATTTATGGGTCCCCTACACTGCCGGGACATGGGGCTCGAAGGTCATCGAGCGTTCATGCTCATGGGCTTTGGCCGCCTTTCTGGCTTGTTGATAGAAATGGTCCTGAACGCGGAAGGTTTTTTTGCCTTTGATGCGGGTGAGCCGCTGGGAACTGCCGTCGGGCAGCAAGCGGTAGGCTTGGCTGTTGTCTTGGAAGAACGCCTCCAACACCCGCACCAGCCGCCGTTTCATGGCGGGCTCTTCGATGGGGATCATCAGTTCAATGCGCTTGTCGAGGTTGCGCGTCATCCAGTCGGCCGAGGCGATGTACACTTCGGAGTCGCCGCCCTGATGAAAGTGGAAGACGCGGGCATGCTCAAGGAAGCGGTCGATGACGGAAACCACCTCGATGTTTTTGGAATGCTTCGGGTCGCCGGGCTTCAGGCAGCAAATGCCGCGCACGTTGAGTTGAATCTGCACTCCGGCTTGCGACGCTTTGTAGAGGGCTTGAATGAGGTCCGGATCCTGGAGTGAATTGACCTTGGCCATGATGCGGGCGGGTAGCCCTTGCTTGGCGCGCTCGGCTTCACTGGCAATCCTGTCTAACAGAAGTGGCTTCATGGCCGTGGGGGCCGGCACCAGGCGTTGGAAGCGCAGGAGCTTGGAGCGTCCGGTCACCGCATTGAAGAAGAGGGTGGCGTCGTGGCCGTACTCGGGTTTGCAGGTGAGATAGGAAAAGTCGGTGTAGAGTTTGGCGGTCGATTCGTTGTAATTGCCGGTGCCGAGATGGACGTAGCGGCGCAGGTGGCCGGATTCACGGCGGACGATGAGGCAGATTTTGGCGTGGGTTTTGAGGTTTTTCACGCCATAAACAATCTGGGCACCGGCGCGCTGGAGTTCGTCGGCACGGTGCAGGTTGCGGGCTTCATCGAAGCGCGCTTTGAGTTCCACAATGACAGTGACGTGTTTGCCATTGGCGGCGGCTTTAATGAGAGCTTCGATAATGCGGGATTGGCGCGCGGTGCGATAGAGAACTTGCTTGATGGCGATGACATCGGGGTCGGCCGCAGCCTCCTCGATGAGGCGCAGCACGGGCTCGAAGGATTCGTAGGGATGGTGCAGCAGAATGTCTCTGGCGGCGATGGTTTCAAACATGGGGGCGCCGGGCACGATCAACGGTGGGTTTTGTGGCGGCCAATCCGCAGCGCGCAGGTGGTCGTGGCCGGTGAGGTTGGCCAGTTCCATCAGCGAGGCCAGGCCGGGCGGGCCATCACATGGATAAACTTCCTGCGGACTGGCTGCGGCCACTTTCTGGATCAGCCGGGCGAGGTCGCGTGGAGCATCGGTGCGGAGTTCAAGGCGCACGGTGTCGGCGAAACGTCGGGCTGTTAGCACATCTTCCATTTCGCCGGCGAGGTCGATGGCATCTTCCTCATGGACGGCGATGTCGCCGTTGCGGGTGACGCGGAAGGCGGTGGTGGAGGTGACGCTTTCACCGGGGAAGAAGCGGCCGGCATGTGTGGCGACGAGGTCTTCGATGAGGACGAAGGCATGCTCGTTGCCATCGGTGGATACCGGGACGCGGCGTCCAAGGGTGTCCGGGATCGGGATGAGGGTGTGGCGGGTGATTGCGGTTTCCGGATCCAACAGGCTACAGGCGACAATGAGCTGCAGGCCGGGAATGGTCGGCGCGGGACTGTCCCGATCCATGGCAAGCGGGGTCAGCAGGGGGAAAATGCCGTCCTCAAACGCCGCGGCGGCCTTGGCCGCCTGCGCCGGCGAGAGTGCGCGGGCATCCAACAGGCGGATACCCGCCGCCTCCATTGCGGGCAACAGGGTGTTGGCCAGCAGGGCGTATTGATCCGCGGTCATTTGCAGGACGCGCTGGCGAATGGCGCTCAGGCAGCGTCCCGGGGTGAATCCCGAGGCGTCCGCGGCCTTGCGCCCGCTGCGCCGCATGAGCATGAGGCCACCCACCCGCACTTGAAAAAATTCGTCAAGGTTGGAGGCGGTGATGGCGAGGAATTTCAAACGCTCTAACAATGGAAGTTCCTCGCGCAAGGATTCGTTGAGGACGCGTTGGTTGAACTCAAGCCAGGAGAGCTCGCGGTTTAGGAGGGGGGGCATGGGAGGATGGCGGTTAGTGCTCGGCGACTCGATCTAACTTGTTTTCAGATGGGAAACGCGTCCAGCATGGCGACGACATTGGCCGGGGGGATGTCCGACTGCATCCGGTGCGAGGGGCCGAGGATGAGACCGGTGCCATCGGGCGCGAGGTTGCGGATGCAGGTCCTGGTGGCGGCGCGCACTTCGTCGGGCGACCCGTTGGGCAGCACGGACTGGGTGGAGATGCCGCCATAGAAGCTGAGATGTTGGCCGAATTCGCGATACAGGCGGGCATGCTCTAACACCTCAGGCTGCACCGGGTTGAGGCAGGTCAGGCCGATGTCCACGAGGTCGGGCAGGATCGGCCAGATGTCACCGTCGGTGTGGAGGATGACCGGCAACCCGGCGTTGCGGAAGACGGCAAACATTTGTGCGAGGCGGGGCTTGATGAGTTGCCGCCACAGGGCGGGGGAAAACAACAGGCTTTTTTGCGCGCCGTAGTCATCGCCAAAGTAGCCGCCATCCACGCCAAGCGCCACGAAGCGCCTGGCCAGGGTGGTTTGGATCGCGGCGATCCGATCTAACAAATCAGCCGTCCATTCCGGCTCGCAGACCATGTCCATGAGAAACGCGTCGAATCCGCGCAACGACCATGCGCGCTCGAACAAGGCGAAGCCGAAGTTGGGCACCACGAAATGGCGGCCGGCATCGGCGGCAATCGCCGCGGCCGCCTTGTCTAACAGGGCGGGGGTCTGCGGGTCCGGCCATGGATAGGCCTCGAGGTCGGAGGTTTCCGCCATGGGTGCGACCGCGTGCCAGTAGCCTTCGGTGGCGGTGCCCCAGCCGGCGCCCCAGCCATCGAAGCTCACGAGGCCGTCGGCGCTCAGGCGCGGCGGATGATCGGCGTCGATGCGCAACAGATGATTGTCAAAGCGGGTCGGCAGATCCGCGGTGGTGCAAGCGAGGTGGGTGGCGAGTGAGGCCGCCAAGGTGCCGGTATAATTGGTTTGGACCGGCAGGCGGTCGACCGGTTGCCGCCACAGGGCGCGGCGCATGCGTTCCTTGGGGGTGAGCGGATGAGTCACGGGCGCAATGGGTGAAAAGTGATGGTAAAAAAAACGGGCGCCGTGTGGCACCCGTCTGATTCCCTATCTACGGAGCCCAGGAAATCAATCGTTGGACTCGGATTTTTCCACCGGTGCGGAGGTGCCGGAAGTATAGCGCCAGCGGATTTTGTTGCGCTTGGAGGCGGTCCGGAGTTTGCGTTGTTTGCGTTCCGTGGGGGTCTCGAACGAGCGCCTCCGGCGCATTTCTTCGAGCACTCCTTCAGTATCGAGTTTTGTTTTGAGGCGTTTGAGAGCCCGGTCGACAGGCTCGCCTTTTTTCATGATCACTCCACGCATGCGATTCGTTGGTTTGGTTGGTTGGTTCCGTAGATGGTTGGGGGGCGCGGTAAATGCCGGAATCCCTGCTCTTTGTCAAGGAAGAACCCGCAAAGAATTTGAAATATACAGGAGTTGATGGCGATATCAGGTGCCCTCGTGGGTCAAGTTAGCGCCAGCGGCCTGCCAGTGGCGTTGAAATAGGATGGTGTCCGAATTTGGAAGCTGGCCTCGATGGCCGAATGGAATGGGATCGACGGTCCTTATTTTTCAGCGCACGCCTGCTTGCCGCGGGTGGCGGCCGCAAGCACTGGCTTGGAGGGACTGCTGGCGAGAAGTTTCTCGTAGACCACCTTGGCCGCGGGCTTCTTGCCAGAGGCTGACAGGCTGTCCGCGCACTCCAGCGAGGCATCGGCAAGGGCGGCCTTGGTTCCGGCACTTGGCTTGGCGGCCACGAGGGCCTTGGCAGCTTCGAGCGAGCCGATGGTTCCCAAGGCATGGGCGGCGGCGCTGGCGACGGCGGCATCGCTGTCGCTGAGCAGCGCTTGCAACGGGGCGAGGGCGGTGGCTTCACCACGGACCCCCAGCGATGAGATGATGCCGATTTTGAGCTTGGCGGCGGCTTTCGGCAGCGCCTCGCGCAGGGCTTGGCCGGCTTCCGGTTCGGGAATGCGCTCCAGCGCGTAACGGGCCATGTGGGAAAGCTTTTCATCCGCCAGCAATGCAGCCAGAGCGGGCACGGCGGCGGCCGTGCCGATGTTTTTGAGTGCGCGGCAAACGGCATCCTTGGCGGCGCGGGAGGCCTCGGTCTTGAGCACCGCAATCAAACGCCCCTCCAGCTCCTTGCGCGCAGCGGCATTGCCGTGGCTTGCATTGATTGCTTCATCGATGGGCTTGAGGACATTGGGATCCACTCCCCAGTCGTAGGTTTTCAATGCGTCAAAGGCTTTGTCTAATTGTTCAGGCATAATGTGTTTCCTTTCTTAAAATGGTTCAGTGTGTGGGTGAAAATCGCAGGCTGTGCATCACAGTTGCCATGGTTCACGGCGGGCACGATCAAGGAAGCGGTTGGCCTCTTCGTCGCCGATGAATTGTTGTTTGGCCGCATCCCATTTCAGCGAGCGGTCCAAGGTGTAGGCCAGGACGCAGAAATGACTCACGGCTGTGCTGTTGACCGCGAGTTCGATGTCGCGGAACGGCTTTTCACGGGTCTTGACGCAATTGAGGAAATCGGCATAGATGCCACCCTTGACCGAGTAGCCGGGCACCGGCTTCGGTGCACGCTTTTCTCCCGGGGTGCCTTCCACGTCCAGATTGCCCTTGCCGGGCCGGTTGTGTGTCAGTGTCACGCCATTGGGGTATTTCAAAGCGACGTATTTTTTACCGCTCTCTTCGATCAGGCTGACCTCGGTCGGCTGCAATTCCCGGATGTCCACGGCATAGGTGGCACCGCCAAAATGATGTGCACCCCAGTCGGTCATGCCGCCGCTGGAATAGTCGCTGTAGGAGCGCCAGCTATTGCCGTTGCAGGAGAAATTGCCGTCGCAGCGCTTGGAATTGTACGGAGCCCATGGCGCGGGCCCGAGCCACATTTCCCAGTCCATGTCATCCGGGCAGTTTTCCGGTGGCAGGTTGCACGCTTGGGACATCGGGCCGACGTTGACGTTGATGGATTTGATCGGGCCGAGTTCGCCGCTCCAACATTGGTTGACCACCTTGCGGTAATCCTCGAACACGCGCTGGCTGCCGCCGGAAACCACGCGGCCATAACGGCGGGCGGTTTCGATCATCAGCGCGCCTTCGCGCAAGGTGCGGCTTTCAGGTTTCTGACAATAGACGTCTTTGCCGTTGCGGCAGGCCTCGATGACCATAAGGGCATGCCAATGGTCCGGGGTGGCGATGTGCACGGCGTCGATGTCCTCGCGGGCCATCAGTTCACGAAAATCGCCGTATTCCTTGCAATCGCTGTTGTTGTATTGCTTGTTGACTCGGCCCTTGTGCTCGGCACGCTTGTGCTTGCGCACGTCGCACACTGCCACATATTGCACATCCTTGTTGTTGAGGAAATTGCCGAGGTCGCCGCCGCCCATGTTGCCCAGGCCGATGCCGGCCATGACGATGCGGTTGCTAGGGGCTGGCACCTCGGCGTTGCCAAGGGCGCGGGACGGGATGATGGTCGGAAATCCAAGGGCCACGGTCGTTAGACCGGTCGCTTTCAGGAAATCACGGCGCGTTGTCTTCTTGTTGTCTGGTGATTGCATCGTGCGATGCATAACAGGAGAAAACCGGCGCGTCTTTCAACAATCTTGCGCAATACCGAATTATTTTTCCGCCTGCTGGTGGAAGACGGGGACGCGTCGCGAACCATTGCGGCCTATGTTGATCTCAACCCGGTGCGGGCGGGAATGGTGCCGGATCCAGCGGGCTGCCGGAATCCCCCACGACTTGAGTGTTCCGGGCTTGTGGGATTGAGCCATGCGGGTTAAGTGCGGGGCGCGATGACGGAGGGCACGATGCGGTGGAATTACCCGAAAGACCTGCCGGTGGTGGAACACCGGGCGGAGATCCTTGCCGCTGTGGCACAGCACCAGGTAGTGGTCGTGGTCAGCGAGACCGGCTCAGGCAAGACCACCCAGTTGCCGAAAATGGTCGCGGAAGTGCTCGGCGAGCAGGGCGGCCGGATCGGTTGCACCCAACCGAGGCGCATCGCAGCCGCCAGCGTGGCGCGGCGTGTGGCGGAGGAATTGGCGGTGCCGTTGGGCGGTTTTGTTGGCTATCAGGTGCGCTTTGAGGAGCGCCTCAGCCAAGACACCCGGATCAAGTTCATGACCGATGGCATCCTGCTCGCGGAAACCCAAGGCGACCGCAACCTCAGGCAGTATGCCGCCTTGATCCTTGATGAGGCGCATGAACGGTCGCTTAATATTGATTTTCTAATCGGCTATTTAAAACGCCTGTTGGTCAAGCGTCGGGATTTGAAGTTGGTGATTTCATCGGCGACGATGGATGCCGGGGCGTTCGCAGAATTCTTCAGTATCGACGGGATTCCGGCACCGGTGATTGAAGCGCCGGGCCGGCTGTTTCCGGTGGCGGAATTTTTCCTGCCGCCGATGGAAGATGAGGACTTGCCGCAGCAGGTGGCGCGGGCGGTTGACTATCTGGGCGAGATCGAGCCGACCGGTGATGTGTTGGTGTTCCTGCCGGGCGAGCGGGAAATCCGGGAGTGCGCTGAAGTGCTGGACGGTCGGCGCTATCGGGGGACGGAGGTGCTGGCGTTGTTTGCGCGACTGGGGCTGGGTGACCAACAGCGGGTGTTTCAGCCGGGCCCGAAGCGGCGCCTGATCTTGGCGACGAACGTGGCGGAGACCTCTCTAACCATTCCGCGGATCGCCTGCGTGGTGGACTCCGGGGTGGCGCGGGTGAGCCGGTGGAGTCCGGGGCGGGGGGTGCAGCGCTTGCAGATTGAGGCGGTGAGCCAGGCGAGTGCGCGCCAGCGCAAGGGCCGTTGCGGGCGGGTGCGGGACGGTGTGTGTGTGCGGTTGTATGAGGAGTCTGAGTTGATAGAGCGGCCGGAGTTCACGGATCCGGAGATCCGGCGCAGTTCGCTGGCGGGGGTGATCCTGCGGATGAAATCGCTGAACTTGCCCGACATCGAAGAATTTCCCTTTCTCGATCCGCCCAATCCCAAGGCGGTGGCCGAGGGATATAGGACGTTGCGCGAGGTGGGGGCGCTCGACAAGGAACGCAATCTAACCGACTTCGGGCGGCAAATGGCGCGCCTGCCGGTGGATCCGCGGCTGGCGCGCATGTTGTTAGAGGCGCGGCAGGAAAAGTGTCTGGCGGAGGTGTTGCCGATCGTGGCGATTTTGGAGTCCAGCGATCCAAAGGAACGGCCGGCGGAAAAGCTGCGGGAGGCGGATGTGGCGCACGAGCGCTGGAAGGACATGGATAGCGATTTCATGGGCATCCTGCGGTTGTGGCAGGATGTATCGCGGTTTCGCGACAGCCGCGGCAGATGGCAGCGCAATGCCTTGCGGAAGTATGCGGGGTCGGCGTTTCTCAACGCGCGGCGGGTGATGGAGTGGGCGAACGTGCACGATGAACTCGCTGAGTTGCTAGAAAGGGAGTGGCAGGTCAAGCTCGGCAAGTTGGGAAAGGAGCCGGGGGCCTGGGCACCGTATGCCAACATCCATCGCGCGTTGCTGGCCGGGGTGCCGCGGCAGTTCGGGTTGTGGGACCGGGAGAACAAGGCGTATCGCAGCGCGGCTGGAGGATTTTTCGCGATCTTCCCGGGGTCGGGCTTGTTCGGGGCGGGTAAGCGCTGGGAGTGGGTGTTAGGGATGGAGTTGGTGGAGACCTCGCGCTTGTGGGCGCGGCGGGTGGCGCGCATCGAGCCGGAATGGGTCGAGCAGGTGGCACCGCATTTGTGCGTGAGCAAGTATGGCGAGGCGCACTGGGATGAGGCGCAGGGCGCGGTGTATGGCAAACAAACGGTGATCTGTGGTGGTTTGCCGGTGGTGACGGGTCGGCGCGTGCATTACGGGCGGGTGGATGCCAAGGCGGCACACGGGATTTTTCTGCGGGAAGGGGTGATGGGAGGCGGCTTGCGCCGGCAGTGCCGGTTTTTGGAGCGGATGCAGGAGATGAAGGCGGACTTGGAGTTGATAGAGCAGAAGCTGCGGCGGCCGGGCGGCTTGTGGAGTGATGAGGCGGTGTTGCGGTTTTTCGAGGAGCGGGTGCCGGGCGAGATCAATACGGCCGCAGCCTTTCACAAATGGCGGGAGAACCATGAGGACATCATCATGTTGGCCGTGGCGGATGTGGTCGACGAGGACTGGGCGGATCTGGGGTTGGACCGGTTTCCGGATGTGCTGTGGCACGAGGGCGGGGAGTATGCTCTGTATTATCACGCCGCGGCAGGCGAGCGCGACGACGGGGTGACGCTGGGCGTGCATGTCGATCAATTGCCGAAGCTGCCGGATTGGCTGCCGGCTTGGGGGGTGGACGGGAATTTGCGCGAGCGGGCGGAGATCCTGTTGCGTTCGTTGCCCAAGGATTTGCGGCGGATGTGCCAGCCGATCGCCGCCGTGGCCGAGGGCTTTGCGGAGCTCTGGAGCTTTGCACCGAAGGACGTGCCGATCACCCGGGCACTGTGCGATTATGTGCGCGAGCGGACCGGCGCGCAGGTGGAACCGGGCGAGTTTGATTTCAGCAAATTGCCGCCGGAACTGGTGACCAAGGTGTGGGTTTGCGATGATGACGGCGAGGAGTTGGCATTGGGCGATGACGTGGCGGTGCTCAAGTTGCAATTGTCCGACCGGATGCGGGTGCGCTTTGAGGCGGTGGCCAATGAGAATGTGGCGCGGTGCGGCATGAGCACATGGGATGGCGAGGTCTTGCCGGAGCGGGTCGAGACGCCGGGCGGGGCAGCGTTTCCGGCGTTGGTTGATGATGGCAAAACCGTGGGCGTACAGGCGTTCACTTGTGCCGAGGCCGCCGCGGAATCGCACCGCGCCGGCGGGGCGCGCCTGTTGTGGCTGGCGCACCCGGAGCAGGTGGCATATCTGCGGAAGAAATTTCCGATAGGCATTCTGGCCAGGGTCGAGTTGCCGCGGTTCGGCCCGGGCGGGACGTCGCTGGATGAGTTGATTTTGTTAGCCGCGGAGGGGGCTGCTGGCGGGTTGTTTCCGCGTTCGCCGGATGCGTTCCGCGTTCTAACGGAACGGGCGCGGGGCCGCTGGCATGAGGCGGCGGCCGTGGTGGGAAAAAGCCTCGACGGGGTGATGGAGATCTTGCCGGAGGTGCGGACGTGGATTGTGGCGCAACGCAAGGACCGGAATCTCGGGCCGGTGGCGGAAGATCTGGACGAGCAGCTGGCGTGGTTGTTGCGCGGGCATTGCGCCTGGCGGGCGGGGTTTGAGCGGTTCCGAGACTATCCGCGCCGCATGCAGGCGATTCGTTCGCGCTTGGGCCGCTTGACTTCGCTGCCGCTCATCAAGGATTTGGAAAAGATGGAGCGGCTGCGGCGCTTGTGGCTGCCGTGGTTCCGGCGCTGGACCGAGACCCCTGAAGACGTGCGCTTGTGGGAGCCGGGTTGGCTGTTGGAGGAGTACCGCATCTCGTTGTTTGCGCCGGATGTACGCTGCGTGGGCAAGGTCTCCGAAAAGCGCATCGAGGAGGCTGTGGCGGCGATCCCCGGTCGCCGCGGCTGAAGCAAGGCGGATATCAGTTATCAGTAAGATGCTTTTGCGCTTGCTCTCTCTATTTTCTGTTCAAATACATTTCCGTGTTTAGGATCAAACCCCACCTTAATTCCTTTCGTATTCCCTCACATTAGTGCGCAAGCAAGCCATGAAAAACTACTATCTATACCGTGACGAGCAGACCTGTGGCCCCTATGTGGAGGGCGAGTTCATGCAGATGCTGGCAGCAGGTCAGATTGCTGCCAATGAATGGGTGTGTGTGGAGGGCGGGAGCGAGTGGGTGGCGGCAGCCAGCTTGCAGCCGTTGCCTGTGGCGCCCGATGTGGGTCGCGGGGCGGATGATGGATGGCAAGGCGCGCAGGATGGTTTGGACCAACCGATCCAACAGGAAGCCTCGCCCACCAAGCGGCGACGCGTTGTCATGATTGTCGGACTTTGCGTGGTTGCCTTGACCGGGGTTATCACGGGTGGGGTTGTTCTTGGCAAGGCGATCGGCCACCAAGTGGTCAAGGTGTTGCGGCATCGTACAGACGGCGTGCCGCCAGAACGCAGCTACGCGGCGGGCGATTGGGCAAGCCGCAAGTTCAGCGACATTACCCTTGAGGCACCCTTCAAGTTTCGTCAGGTCCCGGATATCGCCGCCACGCTGCCGCCGCAAATCCGTGACGCTTTAAGGTACTTTGAGGTGTTCGATAGCGGGGAGGCGACCCATCCCCGGGTGAGCGTCTCGCGCATGGCATATACGATAGAAACTTCGGTCAGCCTGGATGGCGCGATGAACGGTGCGATGAACGGCGCCATCAAACCCATCGCGGAAAACGTGGGCGAAGCCAAGCCCCGGTTTGCCTCCACAAAGACATCCATCGCCGGACTTCCCGCCCGTCGCGCCAGCTACAGCGGCCGCAAAGGCGGCACGGTGGTGCATGTGGATGCCGTTTTCGTGCAGAGTGGTCAAAAGTTGTGGCAGGTGCAGGTGATTCACGCCGGCGACGCATTGGCAGCCGACGCCAAGCGCATGCTCGACTCCATTCGCATCCAGGCAGAGCGTTGAGTGGGGGCGAGTGACCGGATTTTGCCTAAATGTGCGCTTGGCTTTGCGGGCGCAACAGGGGTGTTGACGGGGGAGGGGGGAATTGCTCAAATGCAAATGGATGGACGCAACGCGCCATTCATAACCCTCAAATCAATCCAACACCGCCAATATGAAAGACTTCCGTGCGCCAGAAATCCGCAATTTCGCTGTAGTCGGTCACACCGCGACCGGTAAAACCCTGCTGTGTGAGTCGATGCTCGTGTGTGCAGGGCGCATTCAACGGGCTGGCAGCATTGAACAGGGCAATACGGTTTCGGATTTTCATCCCGATGAGAAGGAACATCGCCAATCGGTGCATGCCACCGTCTTGGCCTCCGAATGGTTGGGCCGGGAAATCAACGCGATTGACTGCCCGGGGATGCCGGATTTCGTGAGCGAACCGTTGAGCGCCATCCGGGTGGCGGATTTCGCACTGATCGTCATCAGCGGGGTTAATGGCGTGGAAACCGGGGCGGACGAGGTGTGGGCGGCGGCCACGGATTATGAGATTCCGAAGTTGCTGGTGATTAATTTGCTAGACCGGGAGCGGACGCGTTTTAACGAGACCCTGGAGGAGGCGCGGGACCATTACGGCGCGCGGGTGTTTCCGATGACCTTGCCGGTGGATGCCGGGCCGGGTTTCCGCTCGGTGCTCGATGTGATGCGCTCCGAGGTGATCACCTTCGCCGAAGACGGCAGCGGCCGCTACGAGGAAAAACCCGCCGATGGCGAACTCAAGGAGCGCGTGCAGGAACTCCACCGGCAGTTGATCGACATGGTGGCCGAGTCCGAGGACGCGTTGTTAGAAAAGTTTTTCGAGGAAGGCACACTGAGCGAGCAGGAATTGCGGGCACACGTCCATGATGCCGTGCAAAAGGGTTTGATCGTGCCGGTCTTCGCCACCTCCGGCGCGAAAAACGTCGGTGTCTCGCGTTTGATGGATTTCATCGCGCAATATGGTTCATCGCCGGTGGATCGCGCCACGGTCAAAGCCGCCACCCCTGAGGGAGCCGAAGTCACGGTGTCCTTGGATGATGGGGTGACGGTGGCCTATGTGTTCAAGACGATGCACGAGCAGCATGTCGGGACCCTGTCGTATTTCCGCGTGTATAGCGGGGATGTGACCACCGGCACCGAGTTATATAATGCCAGCCGTGGTGAGGCCGAACGCATCGGTCAGTTGTATCGGGTGAATGGCTCACACCGCGAGCCGGTGGGGGCCTTGCACGCGGGTGACATCGGGGCCGTGGTGAAACTGCGTTCCACCCTAACCGGCCACACCTTGTGCGCGCCGTCGCGGAAGGTGGTGCTGCCGACGGTGGCCTTCCCGACCTCCAACACGCGCGGAGCCTTGGTGGCCAAGTCCCGGGCGGACTTGAACAAGCTCGGCGAGGGCTTGTCGGTGTTGCGTGAGGAAGATCCGACATTTGAATTCCACTTTGACCCTTCGTTAGGTCAGACGATTGTTTCCGGCCAGGGCGAGTTGCAGTTGCAAATTGTGGCGGAGGAGCTCAAACGCCGCTTCAATGTGGAGGTGGAACTGGTGGAACCGCGGGTGTCCTATCGCGAAACCATCAAGCGGCAAGGCGATTCGAAATACCGCCACAAGAAACAAACCGGCGGTGCCGGGCAGTTCGCCGAGGTGTGGATGCGTGTGGAAAGCCTGCCGGTGGAGAGTGGTGTGGTGTTCACCAATTCGCTGGTGGGCAGCAACGTGGACCGCGTGTTCGTCGCGTCGGTGGAGAAGGGCGTGCAGACCGCCAGCGCTCACGGCCCCTATGCCGGATTCCCGGTTACTGATGTGAAAGTGGATTTCTATGATGGCAAGCAGCACCCGGTGGATTCCAAGGACATCGCGTTCCAAATCGCCGGCAAGGCGGCCTTCAATGAGGCGTTCATGCAGGCGACACCACGCTTGTTAGAGCCGATCATGCTGCTGCGAATCAAGGTGCCCTCCGACGCCGTGGGCTCGGTGATGGCCGACTTGTCCGGGCGGCGCGGCCGGGTGATGGGCATGGAGACGGAGGGCCGCTTCGAGGTGGTGGTCACGCAAGTGCCACAGGCCGAGCTTTACAAATATTCCAGTCAGTTGCGCGCCTTGTCGGCCGGTCGTGGCCGTCATCGCGAGCAGTTCGATCATTACGAGGAGGTGCCGCACGAGTTGGAGGCGAAAATCGTGGCGGAACATAAGAAGCAGGAGCGCGACGTCGAGGAGTGAGCCGCGCCGTAGCGGGCAAGAGGAGTAACCGCAAGGAACGCAAAGAACAGAGGGATTTCTTGTTGAGTGCTGAATGCTCGATGTTAGGGCTTGCCAAACCGGGCATGCCACGTTATAGACTCGCCTGATGCTAACCGTCGGAATCCTCGCCAACCCGCAAAAGGCCGGGGCGCTCCAAGCGTTGCTCGCGTTGCGAACCGCGCTGGAGGCTCGGGGCTGCCGTTGGGTGATGGATCTGCAAACGGCGGCCATGGTGGGTGAGGCCGGCGGCATCCCCGCCCTGGAGTTTGCTCACCGCGTCGACGTGGCCGCCGTGCTCGGCGGCGATGGCACGATGCTGGATGTGCTCTCACGGTTGGGCGATTTCGACAAACCGGTGGCCGGCATCAACATCGGCCGGCTGGGATTTCTAACAAGCTGTACCGACTCCGAACTCGACACCTTCGCGGCGGCGATCACCGAAGGGCGCTACACGACCAGCGTGCGCTCCTTGTTGGCAGTGACAATTTTCCGTGCGGGCAAGGCGGACGCGTCGTTTGTGGCGCTCAATGAAGTCACGCTCGCCCGTGGTGAAACCGGGCGTTTGGTTTCAGTAAGTGCCACGGTCAATGGTGAATTGCTCAATCATTACCGAGCGGACGGCTTGATCGTGGCGACGCCCACCGGCTCGACTGCCTACTCGTTGTCTGCGGGAGGGCCGCTCATCGAGCCGTCGGCGGCGGTGTTTGTCATCACGCCGATCTGTCCGCACAGTTTGAGCCAGCGCTCATTGATTTTGTCGGATGATTCGGTGGTGGAGGTTGCCCCGGATGCGGCGGATGGCGGGCCGATGCTGTTCACCGTGGATGGGCGGGACACCACGCGCATTGATCCGGGCGACCGCATCGAGGTGCGGAAATCCGCGAAATCCATGCGCCTGTTGTTGTTGGAGGACCGCTCGTTCTATCAGGCGTTGCGGCAGAAGCTGCGCTGGCAGGGGCTGTGACGGCGGGCTATGGAGTGTATCCCAGCCACGGGCCTAACCATTTTTCGAGCTCGGCCAAGGGCCTGTTCTTGCGCATGGCGTAGTCCGCGAGTTGGTCCGCCTGCAGTTCGGCCAGGGCAAAGTAATGGCTGTCCGGATGGGAAAAATACAGGCCGCACACCGCGGCCCCCGGGTGCATGGCATAACTTTCCGTGAGAGTGACTCCGGTGGCCTCCGAGGCATCGAGCAACTCGAAGAGGATGGCTTTTTCGGTGTGGTCGGGTTGCGCCGGATAGCCGGGAGCCGGGCGGATGCCACGATAGTTCTCGTGAATGAGTTGGTCGTGGGTGAGTTCACCGGGAGATTCCACCCCCCACTCGATGCGGGCGCGATGGTGGAGCCACTCGGCAAAGGCCTCGGCAAAGCGATCGGCGAGGGCCTTGACCATGATTGAGCCGTAGGGATCGTGGGCCTTGTCCAATTCCGCGGCCAATTCATCCGCGCCGTGGATGGCCACCACGAAGCCGCCGAGGTGGTCCGTGGCGGCGGTCACCGGCCGCCGCGAGCTATCCCGCGATGCGCCTTCTCCCACAAACTCCCATGCCGTCAGACGCGCCGGGTTGCGCAGGATATATGCCCGCTGGTTCCAATAATCATCCTCATCCCGGATCAGATGGTCGTAGGACTCCTTCTGCCAGAACGCGCCGTTCAAACCTAACATGTCATTCGCCGCCTTCGCCGACGCGGACTTGATTCCCTGCATGATTTTTGACAGCGAATGGCCCGTCTTCGGACAAATGATCAAATGCACATGGTTGGGCATGATACACCAAGCGCCGAGGTGGTAACGATCGCCATCAAAATGAAACAACGCATCACGCACAGCACGGGCGATTTCAGGTCGTTTCATCCAGCATTCGCCATGTCCCGCATGGAGCGCATTTTCCGTGTGCAAGTGATAGGCGCTTTCGAGTTCGCGCGTGAGTAGATCGGCCATCGCGGCTTCGCCGGCATCTTCGGCCAGACGGATTTTCGTGAGCCATTCAGATTTTTCCTTTTGATAATCTCTAACGACAGAGGCCGGAAGCGAATCAGCAAGACGAAAGGTGACGGCATAGGTGGCCCCCTCCTGTTGCCAGTGAGGAAGGCGCCCCGCATTTTTCCTGGCGATGGCTTTGGACGGTGAGATGAAGGACGGTTGGAATGGCGGTTGGAGTTGCGGTTGGAGTTGCGGTTGGAGTGGCGGCGACCAATGATCGCCGCTACAGGGCGCGACCCAATCGGCGAGGGCGGCGTTGGGCTTGCCGGAGTCCTTTTTGATTTGCTGGCGCAAGGTGTGCAGGCGGGTGCGTTCCACGCTGCGCGAGTCATCGGTCCACACGATGATGTCATCGTCGAGCGAGTTGGCGGGGAAAAATCCATACACGCCGCGGGCGGTGAAACTGTTATCGGCGATGATGCGCTCGATCCAGACCAGCGCGTCTTGATGGAGCTTGGCAGCTTCCGCGGCGGCCGCGGCATTTTGGGTTTTGAGCACACCGCGTTGGGCGTCCCACACCCCGCGCAGTTCCCAGGTGTGGAAGAACGGCGTCCAGTCGATGTAAGCGACCAAGCTGCGGAGATCCATTCCGGGCAGCAGGCCCGGAGCACTTTCATCCTGGCCGCAGGCCCGGGTCCCGAGGAAGGCCGGCACCGGCGGCGTGTAGGTGGACCAATCAAAATCCGGCTTTGCCGCGCGGGCCTCGGTGAGTGTGAGGGTGGCCTTTTTCGGGCCGCCGAGGAAGGCGTCGCGGAGTTGTTGCTGCTTTGTTAGATTGGCCTCGACGAAGGAGTCGTGCTGGTCTTTGGACAGCAGCGAGGTGGTGACAGGCACGGAGCGTGAGGCATCGAGCACATGCACCACGGGCCCGCCATAATGTTGGGCGATCTTGACCGCGGTATGCGCGGCGGAGGTGGTGGCACCGCCAATGAGCAGGGGGAGGGTCAATCCGGACCGTTGCATTTCCTTGGCCACGTGGACCATTTCGTCGAGTGATGGCGTGATGAGTCCGGAGAGTCCGATCACATCGGCATGGATCTCGCGCGCCTTGGCGAGCAGTTTGTCACAAGGGACCATCACGCCCATGTCGGTGACTTCGTAGCCATTGCAGGAGAGCACGACGCCGACGATGTTCTTGCCGATGTCGTGGACATCGCCCTTGACGGTGGCAATGAGGAAGCGCCCGGCAGAGCGCCCGCGCACGGCCAACTGCAACGCCTCATCCTCGGTGAGTGACGGGTTGTCCTGCTTGATGGCGGCGATGTCCGCGGCGAGAAACTCCGCCTTTTCCGCTTCCATGAAGGGCGTCAGCCAGGCCACCGCCTTTTTCATCACGCGCGCGGATTTGACCACTTGCGGTAGAAACATCTTGCCCGCGCCAAAGAGGTCGCCGACCACTCCCATGCCGTCCATCAATGGCCCTTCGATCACTTTGAGGGGGCGCCCGTATTTTTGGCGGGCCTCTTCGGTATCCTCATCGATAAAGCGGTCGATGCCTTTCAGCAGGGAGTGTTCCAGGCGTTTTTCCACCGGGGTCTCACGCCATCCAAGATCTTCCTCGGGCTTTTTGCCGCCCTGGCCCTTGAAGCGTTCTGCCAGATCCAGCAAGCGCTCGGTGGCATCGGCGCGGCGGTTGAGCAGCACGTCCTCGACGCATTCGAGCAGTTCCTTGGGGATCTCGTCATAGACATCGAGCATGCCGGCGTTGACGATGCCCATGTCCATGCCGGCGCGTGTGGCGTGATAGAGAAAGGCCGAGTGCATCGCCTCGCGCACCGCGTTGTTGCCACGGAACGCGAATGAAATGTTGGAAACTCCCCCGGAGACCTTGGCCCCGGGCAGGTTGTGTTTGATCCAGCGCGTGGCATTGATGAAGTCGAGCGCGTAGTTGTTGTGCTCCTCGATGCCGGTGGCTATTGTTAGAATGTTGGGATCGAAGATGATGTCATCCGGATTGAAGCCGACGTCATCGACCAACAGTCGGTAGGCACGCTCGCAGATACGGATTTTCTCCTCGTAAGAAGCAGCCTGGCCGTTCTCATCGAAGGCCATGACCACCACCGCCGCGCCGTAGCGCATGATGTGGCGGGCCTGCCTGATGAAGTTCGCCTCGCCCTCCTTGAGCGAGATGGAATTGACGATGCCCTTGCCTTGCAGGCACTTGAGGCCGGCCTCGATGATTTCCCATTTCGAGGAATCGACCATGATCGGGACGCGGGCGACGTCCGGCTCGCCCTGCAGCAGGAGCAGGAAGCGGGTCATCATGGCCTTGCCATCGATGAGGCCGTCATCGAAGCAGATGTCGATCACGTTGGCGCCATTGGCGACCTGTTGGCGCGCCACTTCCACGGCGGCCTCGAGGTTGCCGGCGCGGACGAATTTGGCGAATTGCGGCGAACCGGCGACGTTGGCCCGTTCGCCGATCATCAGGAAGCGCTTGTCGGACGTGTGGTTGTAGGCATCCGTGCCGGAAAGCCGCAGGGCGTGGGGAATGGTTGGCATGTGGATTGAATTGGAACGTTTCGCTTCATCCCACCACGGGCACCTCGCGCGGGGCAATGTCAGCCACGGCGGCGGCGATGGCGGCGATGTGCTCGGGAGTGTTGCCACAGCAGCCACCCGCGAGGTTGAGCAAGCCCGCGTGGGCGAACTCCGCCATGGATGAGCGCATCTCGCGCGGGCCCAGGTCGAAGCCGGTGGGGGCCAGCGGATTGGGCAGCCCGGCATTTGGATAGCAGGAAATGCAGGTGGTGGCACAGGCCGAGAGTTCTTCCAAATGCGGGCGCAGCAAGTCCGGTCCGAGCGAGCAGTTGAGGCCGATAGCCAGGGGTTTGACGTGGGCGAAGGCATTCCAAAACGCCTCCACTTTTTGGGCCGAGATCATGGTTTCACCGCCGCGGCCGACGGCGGCGGAGAGGATGATGGGAAGCCGCGTCCCGCAGTCGTCAAACACTTCCTGTGCTGCAACGACGGCCGCCTTGGCATTGAGCGAATCAAAGATGGTTTCGATGAGGAGGATGTCACAGCCGCCCTCTATCAAGGCACGCACCTGAAGCCGGTAAGCCGCCAGTACCTGATCAAAGGTCACCACGCGAAACGCGTGGTCGTCGGCGTCCGGCGAATTGCTCAAGGACACCGTGAGCGGACCGATGGCTCCCGCCACATAGCGGCGGCCGCCGCTGGCGCTGCCGGTGGCATCCGCCCATTGGCGGCACAGGCGGGCGGATTCGACGTTCATTTCCCAGGCCAAATCATTGAGAAAGGCGTTTTCCAGAATCTGTTGAAAAAATTCCGGATCTTTGCGGCCACCCTGCGCCCGGGGATCCTCGACGAAAAACTCACTCTGGGCGAGGCCCGTCGCGGAGAAGGTGTTGGTCGAGCAAATATCCGCGCCCGCTTCGTAAAAGCGCTTGTGAATATCCCCGATGACCTCCGGGCAGGTCAGCGTGAGAATGTCCCCGTTGTTGAGCAAATCCTTGTCGCCATTGGTAAAACGCCGACCTCTGGCGGCGGCCTCGTCCAAACCGTAGCTGCGAATCGTCGTGCCCATCGCCCCGTCGAGCACCAGAATGCGTTCCGTGAGCGCTTGTCGAAGGTCGGAGGTGGGTTCAGCCTGTGGCATGCGCCTAAGATACTTGGTCCCGCCGAATGCGCAAGGAACAAATCATCTTATCCGGATATGATGATGGGAATGGCCTGTGGGTCGTGGCATTTCGCGGGGGCGTCTGTCCATGCTGTTCGATTTACCTATCGATTTACCTTGAAAAATCCGCGGGAGCGCTATCGTATGGCCCACGATGACAAACAAATATCTTCTGGGAGCCCTCGCGGTGCTGGCGGCCTTGTCGCCCGCGGTCCAAGCGTTGGAAGGGGATCCGTACGCGAACGAAACGCCGCAGGCGCGTGACGCCCGCATGAGTTGGTGGCGCGACGCGAAGTTTGGCATGTTCATTCATTGGGGCGTTTATGCGGTGCCGGCCGGGACCTATAAGGACCAACCCATTGGCGACATCGGCGAGTGGATCATGTTCAATGCGAAAATTCCGGTGTGCGATTACAAGGCATTTGCGCCGCAGTTCAACCCGACAAAATACGATCCATCCGCGTGGGCGGCCTTGGCGAAAGAGGCGGGCATGCGCTACGTGGTCATCACCTCCAAGCACCACGATGGATTCACGTTGTTTCCTACTGCTGCCAGCCACTGGAACGTGGTTGAAGCCAGCCCATGGAAAAAGGATCTCATCGGCCCGCTCGCCGGCGCCGTCAGGGCCCAAGGTTTGAAATTCGGCCTCTATTACTCGCAGGCTCAGGATTGGAACAATCCGGGCGGCGCCAAGCTAGGCATGAAGGACGGCGATGGCTGGGATGACGCTCACAAGGGCAGCTTCGACCAATACCTCGATGCGGTGGCCGTCCCTCAAGTGAGGGAAATTCTCACCGCCTACAAGCCGGATGTGCTGTGGTGGGACACCCCGCATTTGATGACGCCGCCGCGGGCGGAAAAGCTTGCCAAACTGCTGGCCCTCCAGCCCGGCATCATTCACAATGATCGGCTTGGCGGAGGCTATTCCGGCGATACTGAAACCCCAGAGCAGCATATCCCGGCCACCGGCTTTCCCGGGCGGGACTGGGAAACCTGCATGACCATGAATGATACGTGGGGCTTCAAGCGCGACGACCACAACTGGAAATCGCTATCCACCCTCATCACCAATCTCGTCGATATCGTCAGCAAGGGAGGCAACTATCTGCTCAACGTGGGCCCCACCGCCGAAGGTGAGATCCCCGCGGAATCCATCAAGCGGCTCAGGGACGTCGGTGCGTGGATGAAAGTCAATGGCGAGTCCATCTATGGCACTCATGCCTCACCTTTCAAGAAACTCCCTTGGGGCCGCTGCACTGTCAAAGACGCGGGTGATGACACCCTTCTCTATCTGCATGTCCTCAATTGGCCGGTCGCTGGCAAACTCCTCGTCCCCGGCCTGACCAATACGGTCAAGTCCGCCGCGTTGCTCGCCGGTGGTGCTCCCTTGGCTGTCGAAAAATCCGCCAATGGGCCGCTCATCACCTTGCCGGCCGCAGCTCCGGATGCCATCTGCTCCACGCTCAAATTGTTAGTGCAAGGGAAACCCGAAATCGCCGGGCCGCTGGCGGTTTCCGGCCAGGATGGAAGCATTTCCTTGTTGGCGGAAGATGCCAGGCTGGAAGGCAAGTCGGTCAAAACCGAACTCAAAGATAAAATCACCAACATCGGCTTCTGGGTCGATCCGGGTGACGCGGTTTCCTGGGACCTGCGTTCCGACCGCGATGGCAAGTATTCCGTCCGCATTGAGACCGCCGCCCCGGCCGCCGGTTCCGTGCTGAAAGTCCAGGGCGTGGGCAACCTCGCCTACTCCGTGCCGAAAACCGCGGATTACCGCACCTATCAGACCGGCAGGGTCGGGGAGTGCCTCCTCACCAAAGGCGCAAAAATCACCCTGACCTTGCGCCCGGTGGCGGAAGGCTGGACACCTGTCAATTGTCGCAAAGTGGTGCTCGTGCCGGAACCTTGACGCGCATGCTTGAGGGGGTGCCGCCTTGGGGTGCGCCGACGGCCCGCCGCTTGTGTTCAGCAGCCGGTCTAACACTCTTCATGCGCCTTTGCGCTTCCTCAGCGGTCCAACGTCTCATCCTCCCATGAGGCGGGATCATCGAGCGACTCCAGATGGGTGAACACAGTCGTGTTAGGCAGCGCCGCGCGGATATCAGCCTCGATCCGTTCCAGCAGGTTGTGGCCGTGCTGCACCGTCCAGGCGCCCGGGACCAGCACATGCATGGAGACAAACTTCCGGGCACCCGCCTGCCGGGTGAGCAGGGCATGGAATTGCAAGTCATCTTTCCGATAGGTATCCAACACCAGCCGCACGGTGGCAAGGTCCTGCGCCGGCAGCGCCAGATCCATCAGGCCGGACACCGAGCGCCAGACAATCTGCGAGCCGGTCCAGACGATGTTGGCCGCCACCAGCAAGGCCACCACCGGGTCGAGCCACAGCCAGCCGGTGAGCGCCACCGCGCCCACGCCGAGGAGCACGCCCACGGAGGTCCACACATCGGTAAGCAGGTGATGGGCATTGGCCTCCAGAGTGATGGAGTGGTGCTTTTTGCCCACCCGCAGCAGCACCAGCGCCACCCCGAGGTTGACGAGGGAGGCGACCACTGAGACGGCCAGACCCGCGCCCACTTGTTCGAGTGCTATGGGATGAAACAGCCGCGGCACCGCCGTGAGCGCGATGCTCAGCGCCGCCACCAGAATCAGCGCGCCCTCCACGCCACTGGAAAAATACTCCGCTTTGCTGTGGCCGTAGGCGTGGTCTTCATCGGCGGGGCGCGCCGCAATCGTCAACATCGCCAGGGCCATCATGCCACCCACCAGATTGACCAGTGACTCCAGCGCATCGGACAACAAGCCCACCGATCCGGTCAGGTAATAGGCCGCGGTTTTCAATACAATCGTGACCACGGCCGCGGCGATCGAGATCCAGGCAAAGCGGGTGAGTGAGGCGCGATTGATGTTGGCTTGGGTCATTCTCGGAGGGGCGGCGTGCGCGCGCGCATTCAAGCGCAAGGCGGCGCGGATGCAAGAATCCATTTATGATTATAGAGTGACAGGCGAATAATGTGCAATGGGCGGCTGAAAACTCAAATGGACTGCCTTTGACGCAGGTGAATTGGCTTTGGAAATTGAGCGTCCCTTACGCCGCCGTCACGTATAAAAATTTCTGGAAGCCGATGAAGACGGCTTGGATTTCTTTTGGCTCGCCCAGGTCAGCCACGGCATCGGGGAGGGAGTTTTGGTATTTGAGGCGGAGCAATGGATTGAGCTTGCCGGCATCCAATTCCTCGACGCCGACGTTGACGTAATGGGAGAGCACAAATTCGAGGAAGACTTGCTGCTTGATGTTGAAATGGCTGCTGATACTGACCCTGGCCTTGGTCGCGCGTTCCTCACGGGTGAGCGGCGGCAAGGCATAGGCGACATAGGCCAGCACATCGAACAGGTCGCTTTTCTCGGCATCAATGATCGCCTGCATTTCAGTCATTTGTTCGTGACCGAAGCCGCCTTCGGCAAGTCCCTCCATGAGCTTGGCCCGCGTGTCGGGCGCGCTCCATAGGGTGCGGAGTTCGTCCTCGTCCTTGAAAAAGTCCGGCAGCTTGCCGAAAAGCATTTCCATGAACTGCTGCGCCGACATGGGCGTGCCGTCCGGGTGCCAGAAGCTGGTCATCGTCATGTGCTGAATATGGCGCTCCTTGCCATCGGCCAGTTTCACTTTCACCTTGGTTCTGCGCTGGCACTGGCATGGGCGCTTGCCGCAGACGGGGCATTTTTCTTTCGTACACTCACAGGGCTGCTTGCCGCACTTGGTGCAGGGCTTCGGCGGCTCCACTTCACACACGCAGGGATCGCAACCGCACTCTTTGCATGGCTCCGGTTCGAGCGGTTCACCGTCCCACTCGGGATCGCTGAAATGGAGGTGCGCTTGCACGAAGTCGTAGATCGTGAAATAGTCCTTGCCGTCATAGAGCCGGGTGCCGCGGCCGATGATCTGTTTGAACTCGATGATCGAATTGATGGGCCGCATCAGCACGATGTTGCGAATGTTGCGGGCGTCCACGCCGGTCGAGAGTTTTTGCGAGGTGGTTAGAATCGTCGGGATGGATTTCTCGTTGTCCTGGAAATCCCTCAAGTGTTGCTCGCCCAGAGCGCCGTCGTTGGCCGTGACCCGCTGGCAATAGTTCGGGTCCGTGCTGGTCTTCATCTGGTTGATGAGATCACGCACGGCCAGCGCATGAGCTTGGGTGGCGCAAAAAACCAGTGTCTTCTCGCTCTGGTCGATCATGTCCATGAACAGCTTCACCCGGTGCTTCTCCCGCTCCTTGATCTCGATGATCTTGTTGAAGTCGGCTTCGTCATAGACCTTGCCGACTTCAATCTCCCCCTCGATCACCGTGTCGTCCGGCGTGAAGACGTAGTAATCCAGCGTCGTCTGGATCTGCTTTACCTTGAAGGGTGTGAGAAAGCCGTCGTTGATACCGTCCTTGAGCGAGTAGATATAGACCGGGTCGCCGAAGTAGGCGTAGGTGTCCACGTTGTCCTTGCGTTTGGGTGTGGCGGTGAGGCCGAGTTGCACGGCGGGAGCAAAATAATCCAGGATGCCGCGCCAGTTGCTTTCGTCGTTGGCGCCGCCGCGGTGGCACTCGTCGATGACGATGAAGTCAAAGAAGTCCGGCGGGTATTCGCCAAACGCTTCGACAAGCTCAGCGACCGGCCGTTCGACTGACTCACGTCCTCGGATGTCGATAAGAGAAGGGACCTGCCCCTCGACCGGGGGTTCGAGAGGCTCACCCACCTGCTCAGGGATCTGGTGATTCCTGGATAATTGTTTCAGGAGAGCTGTGTTGCCCGTGATCAGGGCGATTTTCTTCGCCCTGTTCCAACCTTGTACCTGCTTTTCCCTGGCAAATGCCCTGTCTATTCGGTTAAAGGTTTCGTAATAGACCAATTTTACCGGCAAGTATTGTTTCGTATGCTTGGCTCCTTCTCCGCATCTGTGCTGGCAGAGTCTTTCTCGCAGATTAACCGTGCTTCCTGTGTAAAAACTGCCATCCGCACATTCCAGGATATACATATAGCCCTGGGCACTGTCTATCTCGACTATTTCCTCAAAATGCGTTTCCTCGCGGACCTTGTATCCGGTGGGTGAACAGGTGGGTGAGCTTGTCGACCCCCCTGCCGAAACCCCGGTGGTTGAGCTTGTCGAAACCATGAATGTTTGGAAGATGGTGAAGAACAAACTGCCGTTCTTCGGCACCTTGCCCTTCTTGCGGATGTCGGCCGGCTCGATGCGCACCAGCGCGTCCTCGGGAAAGGCGGAGAAAGCGTTGTATGCCTGATTCGCCAGGATATTGCGATCGGCGAGGAACAGGATGCGCGGCCGGCGGGTTGGTTGGCCGGTCAGGTTCCAGCGGGCGTGGAACAGTTTCCACGCGATTTGGAACGCGATGAATGTCTTGCCGGTGCCGGTGGCCAGCGTGAGCAGAATGCGCATGAGCCCGGCGGCGATGGCCTGCATCACGCGCTCGACGGCGATGTCCTGATAGTAGCGGCTGGGGTGTGAACCGCCCTTGTCCTCGAACGGCACGGCGGCGAAGCGGTCGCGCCACAGTTCGACAAGCTCACTGGCCTTGTCCGCGGCGTCTCCGGTCCCTGAGCGTGTCGAAGGAAAGGTCATGGCCCAGAGTTCATCCGGTGTGGGGTAGGCGGCGATCTCACCTTCCTTGCCCGTCTCCATGTCGATGGCGTAGATGCCCTGGCCGTTGCTGGCATAGGCGAAGCGCACGGCCATCTTGCCGGCGTAATCCTTGGCCTGCGCCGCACCTTCCGTCAGCGGCTTGTCCCACGCCTTGGCTTCGTCCACGGCCAGCTTGCGGTTGCGATAGACCAGCACGTAATCCGCGGTGAGCGCCTTGCCGCGTTTGCCGTGCCCCTCGATGCGGCCCGGCGTGATGGGATATTCGCGCAGGATCTTGCTGCCATCGACCACGCCCCAACCCGCCGCTTTGAGGGCGGGATCAATGTGGTCGGCTCGGGTTTCGGCTTCGTTCATGTGTTTTAGCTTTTAAAGAAGAAACTCATTGAAAATGCGGGTTTTGTGGAATGGATCGATGCTTTCACGGGGTTTGTTTTTAAGAGAAATCAGGCCCAGAACGGCACGTAACACCCCAGATTCGAATATCAATCGGGACCATCCCGTCCTGCGCCAACACAAAGTTATCCGAACGAGCATCCCCGATCCAGATCTCAATCTCCGATTCGTAGTCCACTTTTTTCCATAGCCAGCACCGCTGCCTCACCGCCACGGCCCCTGCATCGATAAGAAACTGATCGACTTTTTCCTGTGGTGGCTCCGGATCGCCTTGAATGAACCGCTGTCGGGAAACGATCTGCCCGGTTTCCGTCATGCCAATGGGATTGGGAGCCGAGGAAAAGAGCTTCTCCCACCAGCGCATGCGCAGCAGATACTCTGCGGGAGTGCTGCTGAACTGGTTGATCGGTCCATCGATGATCTCGTAATAGTCCCCATAGGTTCCGGGTAGCGTGATCTTCACGACCTCACTCGTCTGCTCGTCAAATAGAACCAAATGCTCAGATCCTTCGTCCAGCCGAGGCAGACTCATGTCCGTCCACTGCGTGTGCTCGCAGCTCTGAATCCATTCCAGCAACCGTCCCGCCTCCCACTTCTTGAACCAGTCTATTTCTTCGTTCCGCCCAACGTCTGGAACTTTCGGGTTTGAATCAAAGCAGCGGACAAGGAAACCGAGCGGGGTTGAGCCGCCACGGCAGCTTTCACACGGCCACGGACGCCAGCGAACGCACGCAGTGTCCGCAGTTTCAGCACGATCTCCTGTTTTGTTTTCGGCATCGGCCATACTCTACGACATCCCCAGTGGTGGGTCAAGCACGAGATAGAATTGAGGGGTTTTGCTC
>CAIKDP010000359.1 GCA_903826205.1 Akkermansiaceae bacterium | reverse complement strand
GTGACCTCGAATAGTTCAGCCCCAAGAACTTTGAGCAATTCATCTGTCGTGAGCGTAGGCTTTGACGACTCCTTGCCGCAACCTGCAAGAATCCCAAAGGTGAAAATGATCCATAGTGCTTTCATATTATTATTGGCGAACGTCAAATGTGATGCCACCGTCGCGTTTGAGCGGCGTTGGCGGGAAGTTGTGGGGATAATGGAAGGTTGGCATCCATGGCTTGTTGAACTAAGCCGCTCTGCGGCAATGAGTAGCGGACGTTAGAACGGAACGCGTGGGTGGCTCTGTCATCGTTTTGGAAGGGAGTTTGAGTCACGGTCGGCGGGCTATGAAGCACCGTATCAACACCAAGTTGGGCCGTCAATTCGGCAAATCTCTATCGAAAACCATCAAATCCGCCGTGCGCAACAAGGCAGTCGGGCAGGCCAAGGAACAGCCCGCCGCTAGGAAATCGCCCGGGCGACCGGCCAAAAAATCCACCCGTAAGGCAGCCCCCAAGGCGACCCTGAAGGAAGCGGATGCCACGCCCGCCGCCCGCAAGGTCCGTGTGGATCCGCGCGGGCCGCACAACACGCTGCGGCCACATGTGGGGCCGCGTTATGTCGATCCGCTCGACTACCCGGCGCACCCGTATCCGTCGATGCGGCGCTATGCCGAGCATCTGGCGCTGGGCCGCACCATGCCGCGCACCCGCCATTCCTACTATCGTTCGTTGCGTCTGATCCAGGAGTATTTCAATGCCGACCCGGCCACTCTAACTGAAGACCAGTTCCGCGGTTATATCCTGTACGTCAAAACCAAGAAGCAGTGGGAACCCAAAACCATCCGCCAGACCGCCGCCTGCGCGAAGCTCTTCTTTGTCGAAATGCTCGGCCATCAGGAATGGACCGTGTTCTCGCAGATCCGCACCAAGGATCATCAGAAACTGCCCGCAGTGCTGACCCGCGAGGAAGTGTGCCAATTGTTAAAGCATATCCGCCTGCGCCGTTACCGCACACCGATCAAGCTTATCTACTGCTGCGGCCTGCGCATTTCGGAGTGCCTCGGGCTGACCATCCACGACATCGACGCCGCCGGGGGAAAGTTATGGATCCGCAAGGGCAAAGGCGACAAGGACCGCATGGTGCCACTCGCGGAGTCGATGGTGGAAGATCTGCGCCGCTATTGGGCCAAGCACCGCCATCCGCTGCTGCTTTTTCCGCACGCCGGGCGCGGCCATGTCGCACCGGATAAGGTGGCCGGGCGCATGGGCAAGGCGGACGGCCCGATGCCTATCAGCTCGCTGCAACGCCTGCTGGTTGTGGCCCGCAAGGAACTCAATCTGCCCAAGGCCACGCCGCACACTCTGCGCCATTCGTTTGCGACTCATCTCGCCGAGGCAGGCGCGTCGATCCATGCCATCAAGGGGCTCTTAGGCCACAAGAACATCAACACCACCATGATCTACATGCACCTGACCCACCGCAGCGAGCAGGACAGCCGCGCCCTGGTGGAGCAGCTCTGCGCAGAGCTTCCTCGCTAGAAGTTAGTAACAACTCCTTCG
>CAIKDP010000358.1 GCA_903826205.1 Akkermansiaceae bacterium | reverse complement strand
GAGCTCTGGGTTTCACTTTCCAGAACGCCGATGCGGGCGAGGAGTTGTTGACGGGCGATGCGCAGATACTCATCGGGGTGGGCTGCGTGATCCGGCAGTTCCTTGCCGGCCACCTCCCAATAGGCTTTATCGCTGGCAGACTGCCGCGCGATATCAAACTCGCGCAGGAACTGGTCCTGCAATTGTTTGAGCTCGGCGGTGACCGCGATCATTTTGGGATGTTTGGCGAGGTAGCGGCGCTCCAACATGGCCACCTCGTTTTCCTTGGTATCGAGGGATTTGTGGACCTCGAGGGTGCGGGCATAGCTGGAGAGGGCGCTGCGCGCCGCCTGCAGGCTGGTGCGGGCTTGTTTGGATTCCTTTTCCAACAGATCAATCGAGTTGCTGCGGCCGGCGGTGCGGGCGTTGGCAATTTCGGCGAGGTATTCGCGGGCGATCGCATCGGCGAGGGCCTTGGAAACCTCGGGCACCGGATGGGTTATGGCCAAATCGAGCAGGCGGGTGCCGCGGCGGATCGAGACTTGCAGCCAGCCGGAGATCATTCCGCCGAGGGCGGCGGGCGGCGGGGCCTGCTTCGCGGAGTCAGTGGCGGCGGATTTGCCAAGTTTGTTGCGCAGCCAGTCCGGCATCCAATCGATATCCAGCGGCACGAGGCCGGGCAGTTCGCGCACATCCTGACGGGACGCGACACGTTCGAGGAGGTCCAAGCGGCGGATGCGTTCGGCGACGGTGTTCATGGCCTCGATGCTGCGCAGGTCGATTTCCTCGGTTTGGTCGCGTGCCATGACCGAGGCCACTTGCTGTTTGATGAGCAGGGAGGCAGTGGCGGTGTATTGCTTCGGGGTCTTGATCAGGTAATAGTTGGCGCCGAGAAACCCGAGAATCAGGCCGAGGGCGATCCAATACCAGCGGCCGATGAGATCATTCAGCAGGCGCTTCATCTTTTCCTGACCGGCTTGGCGTGACATGCCGGCGTCCGGCAGGTCTTGCTCATCGCTCTCATCCAAATCGATAACTGGCCGACGGGGGGTGGGGGAAGGTGGCATGGGGGAAGAGTCGGAGGTCGGAGGTCGGAGGTCGGAACGGGCTTAGAACATGCGCTCGGCCACGGTGACGACATCGTCGGGCTGGAGCAGGAAGGGTCGGTCCCCGCGTTGGGAGATGATTTTGAAATCGACGACAGTGACGGTGCCTTTGCGGTTGATGGTGACTTTTTTCGGGTTGGCCATATCGGTGAGGCCGCCGGCCATGGCGATCGCATTGACCAAATCCAGTTTGCCCTTGAGCGGGAAGGGCAGGGGGCCGGGTTTGCCGACCGAGCCGAGCACCGTCACGGTCTTGCCAACGAAAGCACTTTGGCTGACGACGATCCGGTCCCCCGCGCCGAGTTGGGTACGGCCGGAGGCGCCTTGGATGGTTTCCATACTGAAGGTGGAGGTCGTGCCGGAGGCGCGCACGAGCTGAATGCCATTGGGGTCGGCGTTTTCGGCGAGGCCGCCGACGCTGGCCATGGCGGACGCCAGGTCGAGGTGGCCGGACACCGGCATCGGGATCTGGCCGGGGGTCCTGACGGCACCGATCACGGAGATGTATTCGGTGGCGTATTCATCGACGGTGAGGTTGAGCTTGGGATCGACCAGATAATCCTTGGCGTAAAGGTCGCGCAGCTTGGTGGCCGCGGCAGCGACGGTCAGGCCGCCGATCTGCACCGAGCCGATGAGGGGGAACGAGGCTTCACCGGTTTTGAGGATGCGGACTTGCACGGAAAGGTCCGGCTCCTGATAGACCGCCAACCGGATCGTATCGTTGGGCCGCAAGACATAGCCGGCATCAACCGCGGCCGCGCCATGCGCCGCGAGCGACAAGGCCCAGAGCAGGATAAGGCGCAGTAAACCGTTGAGGGTGATGAGATTATTCAAGGGCGGAATGAGTTGAGGTTGTAGCGCGCTGGCACAAGGCTTCGTGCCGCGGATAACTAAGGGCTTTTATGCCGCAGCGCCAGCAAAAAATATCGGAACGGCGGGGTGGACAGGTGCTTGAATGGAATATCATCAAAGAATAGGAGGCGGAGGCAGCCGCGGCGGTGGGCAGATCTTCTCTTCCCTTGAGCCTTGGATATTGGAGTTGGATGTTGGAAATCCTGGCTGAATTGAATGTCCAACGCCCCATGGCCAATATCCAAGTTCCAAGGTGAAGAGAACACCCACCGCATGGAGCAAGCTCCATCCCTCCCATGGCGGCGGCAAGCCGCCGCACTCCATGGAACGACACTTGCCAAGTGTCGTTCCATGTCCGCCTCATCGCGGCGGGACGCCGCAATCACGGCCTGCCGCGGGACGCGACAGCCACGTTGGCCGTGGCGGCGGTCTTCCTTCGCGCCCTTCGCGTGAGAAAATTCACCGGGACCTGGCAAGTCCCGGTCCATGGGTAGCAGCGATTCTTTGACGGTTCGTAGCTGCGGCTACCAG
>CAIKDP010000357.1 GCA_903826205.1 Akkermansiaceae bacterium | reverse complement strand
TCCCCGCCTCCACCGCGTCCGCCAGCCGCTGCTGGGCCGACCACCTCTCCGCACCCCAGCCCAGCCCCTCCATATCCATCCCCAGCCTCGCTCTGAGTCACCGCATCCAACCCACCGCCACCACCACGTCGCTTTTTCATGAACGCAAAGAAACCCATCTTCTCGCGGTTGTCAATAATATAATGACAGTCATTTTAAATACATCCCTTGCTGCGGTGGACACCATATATGCCGCCGGATATGCCGGGCTTTCAGCCTTGGATTAGCATGATGGTGCGGACCTTGGGCGTTGCCCAAGACTGGTATAGGACGGGCCGTTGGCCCGGAAAACCAAACCCGATAGCCACACAACTTAGCCAAGGCATTTTCCGCCGGCTATGGAACTGTGTGCCTGTAACGGGAGCGCTGCGCCCGCGCTGTCACCAGCGCGCCTACGAAGCGTCCTCGGAAGTGCCCTCGGCGACTTCATCGGATAGGCAATCGGTCAGGCCCTCGGCATCCTCGCCGTCGGGGATGACGAGGGATATGTCCTGAAGATTTTCGCCTTCCTTGAGGGTGAGGAGTTTGACGCCCATGGCATTGCGGCCGGTCTCGCGGATTTCGGCGACGCGGATGCGGATGCTTTGGCCGGTGGAGGTCATGAGCATCAACTCGTCTTCGTTAGTGACCGTGACAGCACCCACGACCGGGCCGGTCTTGTCGGTGACCTTCATGGTGATGATGCCCTTGCCACCGCGGGATTGCCTGCGGTATTCCTCGAAGTCGGTGCGTTTGCCCAGGCCATTTTCCGAGGCGACCAGCAGCGTGCAGCCCTGGGTGACCAAGGCGAGGCCGACCACGTAGTCGCCCTCGACCGGGCGGATGCCCATGACGCCGGCGGAGGCGCGGCCCATCGAGCGGGTGTCGTCCTCATGGAAGCGCAGGCTCAGGCCTTGGTGGGTGACGAGCACGATTTCATCGGACCCGGTGGTGAGGCGGACGCCGATGAGTTCGTTAGATTCCTCGAGGATGATGGCGATGATGCCATCCTTGCGGTAATTGCGGAAGTCGTTGAGGGCGGTCTTCTTGACCTTGCCGGTGCGGGTGGCAAAAAACACAAAGCCGGCGTCCTCGCGGAAGGTGACGTCATTGCCGGATTCATCGACGCTGCGCTCGAGACGCAACAGGGCGGCGATTTTCTCGTCGGGCTTGAGGTTGAGGACATTGCGGATGCTGCGGCCCATGGCGGTGCGGGCGCCTTCCGGGAGTTCATAGACGCGCTCGACATAGACGCGGCCGGTGTTGGTGAAGAACATCAGGTAATCGTGCGCCTGGACCGAGAACAAATGCTCGATGAAATCATCCGGCTCGTCCTTGCCGGTGGCGCGCGTCTCCATGCCCTTGAGACCCTTGCCGCCGCGCCCTTGCAGGCGGTATTCGCTGGCCGGCGTGCGCTTGACATAACCGCGGTGGGACAGCGTGACGATCATCGCATCGTTGGCAATGAGTTCTTCCATGGCGACTTCCCCGGCTTCCGCCAGGATCGGGCATTTGCGCGGTGTGGCGTGCTTGTCCTTGATGGCGCGCAGCTCGTCCTTGATGATGGTAAGAACGCGTTCCTCGCGGGCGAGGATGTCCATCAGGTCCTTGATATCGACGAGGATCGAGTCGTATTCGCCCTTGACCTTGTCGCGCTCCATGCCGGTGAGTTGATAGAGGCGGAGTTCGAGGATGGCATTGACCTGGCGCTCGCTGAAGACATAGCGCTCGCCTTGGATGGCGGCCTGCGAGCGGATGAGGATGCCGAGGGATTCCGCGGTGGCGACGGGGAATTGGTAGGCGGCGAGGCGCTCGCGGGCCTCGTCGCGGTTTTTCGACTCGCGGATGATCTTGATGAAATCATCGAGGTGACCCAGCGCAAGCAGGAAGGCTTCCAGCAATTCCGCGCGCTCCTCGGCCTTGCCTAACAAATAGCGGGTACGCCGGATGATCACCTCGCGGCGGTGCTCGATGTAGCAATCGATGGCCTCCTTGAGCGAGAGTTGCTTGGGCCGGTTCTGATGGATGGCCAGCATGTTGACGCTGAAGGAGGTTTCCAGCGCGGTGAGCTTGAAGAGTTGGTTGACGACCACCTGCGGGCGGGCGTCGCGTTTGAGTTCGATCTCGATGCGGGTTTCCGCATCGGAGAGGTCACGCATGCCGGAGATGCCGGTGAGGGTTTTCTCATTGACCAGGGCGGCGATGCGTTCCTGGAGCGTGGCGCGGTTGACGCCATAGGGGACTTCGCGAATGGTAATGATGGCCTTGCCATTTTCGTTTTCCTCGATTTCCACCTTGCCGCGCAACCGCATCGAGCCGCGGCCGGTGCGGAAGTAATCCTCAATGCCGCGGATGCCGCGGATCTCGCAGGCCACGGGAAAGTCCGGCCCTTTGATATATTGCATCAACTCGGGCAAACTGATATCGGGCTTGTCGATCTGGGCGCAGATGCCGTCGATGACTTCGCCGAGGTTGTGCGGGGCGAGGTTGGTGGCCATGCCGACGGCGATGCCGGTGCCACCGTTGACCAAAAAGTTAGGGAAGGCGGAGGGCAGGACGGTCGGTTCGTCCTGCGAGCCGTCGTAGTTCGGTTGGAAATCGACGGTGTCCTTGTCGAGGTCCTCCATCATGGCCATGCCCAACTGGTGCAGCCGGGCTTCGGTGTATCGCATGGACGCCGCGCCATCGCCTTCGACCGAGCCGAAGTTGCCCTGGCCATCCACGAGCATGTCGCGCATCGACCATGGCTGGCCCATGTTGACCAGCGTCGAGTAGATCGAACTGTCGCCATGGGGGTGGAAGTTACCCATGGTTTCGCCGACGATTCTGGCGCATTTCACATGGGGTTTGCCTGGTGTGACGCCGAGCTGGCGCATGGCATAGAGCACGCGGCGCTGGGACGGCTTGAGGCCGTCGCGCACATCCGGCAGCGCGCGGGAAATGATGACAGACATCGAATATTCCAGGAACGAATTGGAGAGTTCCTCGGCGACGTTGATCGGTTTGATCTGGTCAATAGTCATTGGGCAATAGTCATTGGGGAATAATAACAGAACTTCTGATTCTCTTTGAAATGATAACGGCCATAGCCTTCGGCAAGATTGGCGGCCATGGAATCGGCCGCGCGCACCAATTGCTTGCCCACGGTATCCTTGGCAAAGTACGGCCATCCGGCAACGAATTCCCAGACCACCTCGCCGATGCGCATCGACTCGCGGTAAATCTCAAGATCGTTGACTGAAGTGTTCATGCTCTTTCCTAATGACTAATGACCAGTGACCAGTGACTAGTGACCACCCTACACGTCCAGATTTCTAACATTCAGCGCATTGTCCTCGATGAAGCGTTTGCGGGGTTCGACGAGGTCGCCCATGAGCACGTCGAACATCTTGTCGGCTTCCACGGCATTGTCCTCGTCGAGGCGGACGCGGAGGAACTGGCGGGTGGCCGGGTCCATGGTGGTTTCAAAGAGTTGTTTGGCGTTCATTTCGCCGAGGCCCTTGAAGCGTTTGATTTGGACGCCCTTGCTGGAGATTTCCAGCACGCGGGCGAGGATATCCGGGATCGAGAACAGCTGGGTGGCGTGTTGTTTCTCGCCCTCACCTTCGACCAACTCGAAGAGCGGTGTGTCCTCGGAGTGGAAGGTTTCGGTGGCGATGCCGGCTTCCTTGAGGCGGGAGAAGATCCGGGCGATGGCGTGGGACTCGTGGAGTTCATGCAACTTGGCGCGGCGCGACGGACCGGAGGAGGCCGCGAGTTCCTCGTCGGTAAGAATCTCATCGAACAGGCGCAGGTCGCGGTTGTCGGCGGCGTAGGCCTGCAGCGCGTCATCATCGGCGAAGTAGAGGATGCTTTCATCGTTGCCCTCGCGGATGCGGACCATGAACTCGACGAGGTGGCCATCGGGACGGCGGGCGGCCAGATAGTCGCGGAAGTTGCCGCCGTTGCCTTCGATGGAGCGGATGTAACGGGACAATGAGGAGAGGGTGTCGAGGATCCCCTTGAGTTCGTCGGCGGAATAACTACGAGATTGATCGTAGGTGCGGAGCACGACCTCGCCGGCCCCGAGTTCGATGAGGATCTTGTTGAGTTGATCGTTGTCCTGCACGTATTCGGCACGCTTCTTGCGGGTGACCAGATAGAGCGGCGGCTGGGCAATGTAGAGGAAGCCGCGTTTGACGAGTTCCGGCATGTGGCGGCAGAAAAAGGTAAGCAACAAGGTGCGGATGTGGGAGCCGTCGACGTCGGCATCGGTCATGATGACGACCTTGTGGTAGCGGACCTTGCCGATATTAAACGACCCTTCCTGCTCGCCATCGCCGATGCCGGCGCCGATGGCGGTGATGAGGTTTTGGATTTCGCGGTTTTGGAGGGCGCGGTGGAGGCGGGCCTTTTCGACGTTGAGGATTTTGCCGCGCAACGGCAGGATCGCCTGGGTGCGGCGGTCGCGGCCTTGTTTGGCGGAGCCGCCGGCGGAGTCACCTTCGACGATGTATAACTCGGACTTGGCCGGATCGCGCTCCGAGCAATCGGCGAGCTTGCCGGGCAAGCCACCGCCGGAGAGGGCGCTTTTGCGCACGGTTTCGCGGGCTTTGCGGGCGGCCTCGCGGGCACGGGCGGCGTTGACGGATTTCTCGATGACCTTGCGGGCGAGCGCGGGGTTTTCATCGAAGTATTGCATGATCCCCTCATAGACGATGGAGGAGATGACGCCTTCGATCTCGGTGTTGACGAGCTTGTCCTTGGTCTGGGAGCTGAAGCGCGGGTTGGGCATCTTCACCGAGATGACGCAGACGAGGCCTTCTCTAACATCATCGCCGGAGAGGGCGGGATCCTTGTCCTTGAGGATCTTGTTGACCTTGGCATACTGGTTGATGCCGCGGGTGAGGGCTGTTCTGAATCCTGTTAGATGAGTGCCGCCATCGCCGTTAGGGATGGAGTTGGCGAAGCAGAGGATCTGATCGTTGTAGGAATCGTTGTATTGGAACACCACATCGGCGAAGACATCGTCGGTGGTTTTTTTTCCATCATAATCGAGATCGATCTGGCGCTTGCCATGCAGGATGATGGGATCCTCATGGATAACGGTTTTGTTTTCACCAAGCTGGACGACGAATTCCTCGATGCCCTTGGCATAGAAGAAAGAGCCCTTCTTGGCGGATTCCGGCCGCTCATCCTCGAGATCGATGGTGAGGCCGGGGTTGAGGAACGCGAGTTCGCGCAGGCGGGTGGCCAGGCGGTCGAATTTGAAGTCGATGGTATCGACAAAGATGGTGGCGTCCGGGAAGAAGGTGATGGTGGTGCCTGTCTTGTTAGGATCGACCTCGCCGACGACATGGAGGGGTTCGGTGGTTTTACCGCGCTCGAAGCCGATGCGGTGGATCATGCCGTTGCGCATGATATCGGCGCGGAACCAATCGGCGAGGGCATTGACGCATTTGGCACCGACGCCGTGCAGGCCGCCGGAGTATTTGTAAGCGCCCTGGCCGAACTTGCCGCCGGCGTGCAGGTTTGTTAGAACAAGTTCCACGGCGGGCATGCCGAATTTCGGGTGCATGTCCACGGGGATGCCGCGGCCGTTATCGGCGATGGAGACGGAGCCATCGACATGGATGGAGACCTTGATGCGGTTGCAGAAGCCGGCGAGGTGTTCATCGATCGAGTTATCCAACACTTCGAAGACGCAGTGGTGGAGGCCGCGTTCATCGGGGTCGCCGATGTACATGCCCGGGCGCTTGCGCACCGCCTCAAGACCTTCGAGTTTATCGATCTGCGCGGCATCATATTGCTGTGCGGCAGCAACCTGGGTGGCGACTTTTTGGGGGTCATTCTGAGACTCTGACATAGGGCGGCCAAAGGGTCATCAATATTGGCCTTGAAAACAAGGAACTTCGCGGGAAAATCGCGGATTTTTAGCCATGGAATGCCGCACCCTCCACGCCTTCGGAGAAGTAGCAAAGGGAACCACCCCAGGAATGTGGTGGCTGCTTATCGGCCGCAAGCGCCACGGGAATGTGGCGGCTGTTCAGCGTTCGAGGTTGAGGATCCCGAGCTGCCACTGCATGAGGAGCTGTGCGGGTGCCGACTCGCCGTCGGCGACAGCCTCAAGCGCCGCGCGTGAGGCGATGAGAGAAGCATCGATGTCCAATTCGGCGGCGGCGGCATCGCGGGCTTTGAGCAAGAGCTCGACCTTGCGCTCGAAGTCGCGATCACGCTTGCGGCGCATGAGTTTGGGGCGTTCCGGCCACTCCGCTTCCGGCATGGCCATCAAGGTCTCGAGCGTCTGGTGGAAGCGTTTGAGGCGATCCGTGCGGAAATGGTGGGGCAGCGCGACCTGCTGGCGCTGAGCCAAGAGGGTGCACCACTCGAGCAACTGGCGATTGGTGGCCACCATGAACGAGGGCCGGTCCCACAGGGAGGCTTCCTTGTCACGCCAATGCCAGAGGGCACGCAGGCAAGCCAGGCTGAAGCGATCGAGCTTGCCGGTGCCTTGGATGCGCCACGCATCCTGGCGCGCCTCATCGCGCTCCAAGACTTTCTTACGGGCGGAGTCACAGCTTTCCTCGAACCAGGCGTGGCGACCCTTGGCCTTGAGATTGGCGACGATTTGATCGGCCATGGGAAGGAGGTAGCGCACATCGTTGAGGGCATACTCAACCATCTTCGGGGTCAGCGGGCGTTTCCCCCAATCGGCCTTTTGGGAGGATTTGGACAGTTCCACACCGAAATAATGCAGCACCAGGTCGGCCAAGCCGAAACGTCGCGCACCTAACAAACGTGCGCCGATCTGGGTATCATAGATTTTGGCCGGCAAGGCGCCGAACTGGCGCTTGAGCATGGTCATGTCATAATCCGCGCCGTGCATCCAGACCACGGTGCGCTGCAGGAAGTCGCCGAGCGCGGACAGATCCTGGATGGCCAGGGGGTCCATGAGCAGGCAGTCAGGGCCAGCGGCGAACTGGATCAGGCACAGTGACTCGCGGTACCGGTGCAGGCTGTCGGCTTCCGTATCAATCGCACAAACCGGAGTGGGGTTGGTGCCGCCGCAGGTCTTGAGGTAAGTGGCGAGCGTCTCCGGAGTGTCGATTAGAGTCAATGGCATGAAGGGTCCAAATGGGTCGAGAGAGTGGAGTAGCCGGGGGAGCGAAGCCATAGGCCGGACCGTGCCGTGCCAGCTCAAGCGCGGCCGGCGGTATGTCCGCTTATTCCGTCACCACTGGGGGTGGCGGCTGGGCCTCTTGGAGAGTCTTGACGCGCAGGAAGCCGGAGCCGGACAACTGCGGGTTTTTGCTCTGCACTTTGAGTTCCCCGGGGGTTTGGGTAAGCGCGTCCGGGAAGGTTTCGCTCAACTGCCAATTGGGATCCGAGTCGTCGCCGACCACCGGCGACCACTTGGTCAAATCCGTGCTGAACTCGTAGGAATAATGGGTTGGTGGGGAGGTCTCGGTCTTGGTGATTTTGGTTTCCCAATAGCCTGCGGTGGCAGATGAGGTGGAGCGGGTGGCGCGGCCTTGGACAAAGGTCAGGATGGGCGGCGCGGGATGGGAAGTGGCCAGCATGGGATTGGTGTTGGCGAGCCATTCCTCATAGTTGGTGAACCCGTCACCATCCGGGTCGGCGGTTTTGGTGCGGAATTCAGCGGGCGTTCCATAGGGGAAAATGAAGTAGGCCCAGCCGTCATAGGTGTTAATGAAGCGCACCGGGCACTGATAACGGCGCTGGGAATTATCCGAGCAAATGGTGCTGGTAGGGAGGGTGCGCAACAAGGTGAGTTCGATAACGCCTTCGGTTGGGGGGGATGTCACCTTGATCATGCCGGGCGGCATTTGGAAAGTCTTTTGCAGGGCATTGGCCATCAGGATGCGGGAGGCGCCAGGGGCGGCAAAACCCGGAAACAGGGTGGCTACCATGGGCGTTGCGGGTATGCCCATGCGTGTGGGATCGCCCAGCGGAGCTGCGGCCAAACGCAAAATGGAGAAATACCAATTATCGGCGGAGGGGACGATCACCATTTCGGTATTGCCCTCCCATTGGAAGGTATTGACCACCCGTGGGTCGAGTTCGACAAAGCCATCTTTCCAAGTCATGTATTCGCCGTTGATCCTGAGGAAGCGGACCCCTTGGCGGACTTGGCCGACCCTGATGCTGCCTTCGGGGATATCATGGAGAATGACCGGGATGATCACCGGTTGTTCCGGATGGCCCAGCGCGGGGAAAGAATACTGATAGAGGCCGGGCACGATTTCCTCGTCCATCGGGCCACGCTCAGTGTAGTCGCGCCCGTAGGAATACCTCGCAATCTCGTATTTCTTGATGACCTCGGACATGATGTTGTAGTAGACGGTCCAGGAGTCATCGGCGAAGAAGTTCAATGGCCGCGGCAATTTGGAGGGGGGCGCGGAATACAGGTAAACCAGATCCTTGCGCGAGGGCTCGATAAACTTCGCGTTCGTGACGGAGGCGACCTCCCAATAGGAAAAATCATCGCGGTAGCCATCAGGAATCGGATTTCCGTCCTCATCGAAGCCGCCGGCGACGTCGCCCTTCACGATGTAACCGGTGGCACCCAGCTTGCAAAAGAGGCTCACGGGAAACCAGGTCGGGCCGGTACAGTTGGTGGGGGCGAAGGTCACATTGCCATCTCTGAGCGCAATTCTGAAGGTTCCGGTTTCCCGGAAATTGACCACGCTCGAGTCTTGCTGGCGGTACATCCGCGTGGTTGCCGTGGTCAAGACCAACTGGCCGAAGCCCAATGACGAACCAGCGAGCAGGACCGCTGCCGCGAAAAAGAGTTCTTTGCGAAGATTCACGCGGGCAAGATGGTGTCGCGGGGGGACCCGTGCAAGGGAAATATCGAGCGATTTTTGAAAAAAATGGAATTGGGCGATCCCGCGGATTTCAGGCGACATGGAAATGCTCCGCCTGCGGCGGGGTCAGTTCGCGGCAATGCCACGGCAGGCCGTGGCGGTTGAGATCGGCCATGAAGTCATCGGGGTCGAGTTGCTCCATGTTCCAGACGCCGGGTTGGCGCCAGTTGCCGGCGAGCAATTGCTTGGCACCGAGCATGGCGGGCACGCCGGTGGTGTAGGAGATCGCCTGCGACCCGACTTCCGCAAAACACGCCTCATGATCGCAGATATTGTGGATGTAGAGGGCCTTGGGCTGGCCGTCCTTGAGGCCGGTGATGACATTGCCGATGCAGGTTTTGCCCTTGGTGGATTTGCCCAGTTCGCCGGGATCGGGCAGCACCGCCTTCAGGAATTGCAGCGGGATGATTTCCACGCCTTGAAACACGACCGGATCGATGCGGGTCATGCCGACGTTTTGAAGCACCTCGAGGTGCTTCAAATAGTTAGGCGAAAAGGACATCCAGAATTGGGCGCGGCGCAGGGTGGGGAGATGCTTGACGAGGGACTCGAGCTCCTCGTGATACATCCGATAGATTTCATAGGTGCCGACGCCGTCCGGACAGGTGAACGCCTGATGCAGGGACATCGCCGCGGATTCCACAAACGTCCCTCCCTCGTAATGGCGGCAGGGCGCGGTCACCTCGCGGATGTTGATTTCCGGGTTGAAATTGGTGGCAAACGCCTTGCCGTGGTTGCCGCCGTTGACGTCGATGATGTCAAGCGTGTGGATTTCATCCAAGTGATGCTTGAGCACCCACGCGGTGAAGACATTGGTCACGCCGGGGTCGAATCCCGAACCTAACAAGGCACACAACCCGGCCTTGGCGAAGCGTTCCTGATACGCCCACTGCCAGGAATACTCGAACTTTGCCAACTCCTTGGGCTCGTAGTTGGCGGTGTCCAGGTAGTCGCAGCCCGCCGCCAGACACGCGTCCATGATGGCCAGATCCTGATAGGGCAGGGCCACATTGATGACCAGCTTGGCCCCGGTGCGCCGGATCAACTCCGCTGTCTGCAGCGGATCGTCCGCATCCACCTGCGCCGTGGCGATGGTCCGCCCGGTGCGTTGTTTGACTTGCGCGGCGATCGCCTCACACTTGGCCAGGGTGCGGGAGGCCAGGGTGATGGAGCCGAAAACTTCCGGCACCATGGCGCATTTATGGGCAACGACACTGCCGACGCCGCCGGCTCCGATCAATAGGACTTGGTTCATGGGGGTGGGGGTGGCGCTAGAAGTGCAACAATCTCGCTTCCGTGGCAAGCCATTTGCCAGCCATTTGCCCATGTTAGAAAGGCGCACACACGGCGGGCCGCAGGCCGCAGCGGAGGAATTCCCGCTTGCCAAATCAAATCTGCCGACAATTTTTGAGTCGCACGACGTTTCTTTTCATGCAAGGCTGCCATCACGCCACGCCCCCCCTCCATGAAACTCCACCCAAACTCCCGTCCCATCCGCCGCACTGGCGGCTTCACATTGTTAGAAATGGTCATCGTGCTTGGCATCATCGCGATGATAATGGGCGGGGCCATCTTCGCCATGCGCAACATCGGTGAAGGGGTCAAACCCACCCAGGTGCGCAGCGACTGCTCATCCATGCGCAGCGCCTTGGATGTCTATAAGCTCAACGCGGGAACCTACCCCACCACCCAGCAGGGGCTCAAGGCGCTGGTGGACAAACCGAGCACTGCGCCGGTGCCGCGCGTGTGGAGCCGGATCATGGACAAGGTGCCTCTCGACCCGTGGGGTAACGAGTATATCTATCGTTTCCCTGGCAAGAAAAATTCCAGTGAATTCGAAATCCTCAGCCGGGGGAAAGACGGACAAGAAGGAGGAGGGGATGACATCAGCAGTCAGGACATGTAGTCGCCGCGGAGGCTTCACGCTCATCGAGATCATCATGGTTCTCGCCATTGCCTCCATCCTGATGGGTGGCGCGGTGGCGGTCATGGTCTTTTCCTCCGATGAGCGCGCCCTGCGTTCCGCTTCCGGCGAAATCGAGTTGCTGGCCAAACGCGCCCGCACCATCGCCATCCTCCAGCAGACCCCTTATGCCCTTGAATTCCGGCCCGATAGCGTCCGGCTTCTGCCACTCGCCGAAGCCGGCCAGGACGAGAAAAAAACCGCCCTCGGCCATACCATCGGGGGTGAGCGCGTCGAAATGGCCGCGCCCGGGGCCAACGGCCCGGTCCATGATCGATTCAACCTTGACCCGAAACTAACCACTTTCATCCGCCGTTGGAATACTCAGGAATGGCTGCCGATGAGCGAGCGGATCGTGCATGTCTGGCGTTTTGATCCCGACGGCTTGTGCGAACCGGTCAGCGTCCGCATCACCTTGGGGGGGAACCTCATGGAAACCACCTACCACCCGCTCACCGGCACCATCCGCGACAACGATACCGTGCTCGAAGTCAAATGACCTCTTCAGCTCATACCGGTCGCAAGGGCCAACGTGGCTTTCTCCTGTTGGAGGTGATTTTGGCGTTGGCCGTGTTCAGTGCCGCGGCCACCGGTTTTGCCGTCGCCCTGCATCAGATGGCCAAAGCCGCCGCGCTGGCGCAAAGCGAGATGCGCATCACCCGCATCCTGGACAGCGCGCTGGCCGAAGCCGTCTCGCTGCCGGTGCTGGAAGAAGGCACCACCACCGTCGCCGTGGGCCAAACGGGGATGGAAATGGCCACCACCATTAAAATCCTCGAAGGCCTCGAAAACAAGGACGGCGAGGCGCTGCAGGAAATGTTCCTCATCACCGTGACCATCAGCTGGTATGAAACCGGTGAATCGAAACAACGTTCCGCGGAGACCTGGCGTTACGGACGCATGTACCAACCATGACCCCTCACCCCACCAAGCCCTGCCAGTCCGGCTTCACGCTGCTTGAGCTCGTGATGGCCTTGTTGTTGATGACCCTGCTCATCGGCATGGTCTTTGGCATCGCCCGCTCGTCGCTGGCCTTGGGCAACACCGTGGTCAAATCCCAAAATGAGGAAATGAAGCACCAGGCGTTTTTTGAATTGCTCGGCCAGCACTTCGCTTCCTTGCCGGGCAATACCCGCCTCGATCTCCAAGTGCAAAATTCAGGCCGCCAATACCTCTCCGATCTCACCTTGCAGAATGTGCCCCTGAGTTTCACCTGGGGGGGGCAACCGCGGATTGCCAAAGCGGTGCAATTGTCCACCGTGCGCCGCCGCAGCGGCTTCCTCTCCATCGTGCTGCGCTATTACGAAAACGAAATCCTCGAAGGCTCAGCCTCCCTCGAAGGTGGCAAGAGCAACCTCGACACCAAGCCTTTCGCGGAAGTCGAACTTCTGGATGAAGTCGCCTACTTCGAGTGGCGGGTGCTCGATGGCCGCTCGATGGAGTGGCAGTACGATTGGCAACTCCAAGGACTGCTCCCGCTCCAACTCGAACTCACCCTCGCCATCGGCGCCCAAGGCGAGGAAATGCGCCATGTCTTCTGGATCCCCTCCAAACAAAACCCGGAAGTCGTCATGCGCCAAATGATGCAACCCACCACCCAGACCGGCACCCAGCCCAACACCCAGCCCGGCATTATCACCCTCCCCGTTGGCACCCCGTCTGGCACCCAGCCCGCTGGCAATCCCGTCCCGCCCAAGTGATGACCCACCCACCGCGCCAGCCCCAGCACCCCCGCGGCATCGCCTTGATGGCCGTCCTGTGGCTTATCGCCATCCTGGGCATGGCCACCATGGTGGCACTCCGCGTCATCTCCTTCGACATGGAAATCGCCACCTCCAAAATCCACGGCTCACGTGCACGCCAATTCGCCGAAATGGGCATCGCCATCGGCTCCAATCCGGTCGTCAAACGCGCCGACCCCCTCCTCCACCGATCCGACCCCGCTGCCGGCGGTGAATTCGAGGTGAAAATCTCCTCCGAAGGGGCCCGCTTCAACGTCAACGCCATCATCCTGCGCAATGACAAGGCCCTGCTGCGCGACCTCTTCGTCGATTGGGGACTGGAACTGGACGCCGCCCAAGCCGTCACTGACGCCCTCGCCGACTGGGTGGATGCCGATGATGACGAGTCGCTCAATGGCGCTGAAAAGGATTGGTATGAATCCCAGGGCCGCCTCAACCAACCGTTCAACCGGCCCTTTTACAACCTCAAGGAAATGCGCTTGGTCCGCGGCATGGACCTCGTCGAAGCCTTGCGCCCGGATTGGCGCAACTGGTTCACCATCTGGAGCGGCGGCACCCTTGATCTCAACGAAGCCCCCGCCGAGCTCATCGCCGCCGCCGCCGACATCCCCATCGATCAGGCTGAGATCATCCCCGAGACGGTGCGCGGCACCGATGGCATCCGCGACACCGACGATGATTCCCCATTCAAAGACGTCAACACGGCGCTTGCGCTTTTGGGATTGGATGCCAGTATCCGTCCGGACCTAGCCCAACGCTTCACCGTGAACGACACCACCACCCGCATCGAAAGCACTGGTATCGCAGGCTCGGCCAAACGCCGCCTCACTGTTATCGTCCGCAACCGCACCGGCAAACCCGCCCTTCTCGAACGTTTCGAAGAAATCATCCCGTGAGCAAGCCCACAGACAAAGTCCTCCTCGTTCCCGGTGAATCCGGTTGGGAAATCTGGACCGGCCCAACCGAGGCGGGTTTCCAATTGCATGCCACCTCCACAAGCGCCCGCGCCAGCGAGCTGAGTGGCATTCCCAATGGCGACATCCTGATGTTTTTCCCGGTCAAGGCCATCACGGCCATCCCGATGAAAGTCAACAGCCAGGACGATTCACTTTTTCCCGAGTTGGCCGTGATGCACGCCGAACGCCTCGGCCTGCGCCCGGACACCATGGCCGGCCAACTCACCGACACCTTTGTCATCGCCCGCGAAGGTGAAACCGCCGCCCTCCTCTCCGTCCACCTCCGCCCGCCCGGCGAGGGCGAACTGCCGTTGCGCGGCCCCAAAGAATTCGACATCTCCGCCCGTGCTTTTCCCGTGACCGGCGACTGCCTCGCGGTATGGAAAGAATTCGGCCGCTGGGTCTTTTCGCTCTCCCACCAAGGGAAAACCGTCTATTGCCAAGCCACCTCGGTGGCTTCAGACGCGCCGGATGATTCCTTGGTACGGGAAATCCGCCTCGCTCTCATCCAATTGGCGCTGCAAGGCATCGATCTTACCCCCACGCACATCGTCCTCTGGACGCAGGCCGAAAACCCCACTCCCGGAGCCCTTGCCGGAACCTTCAACGCCCCCGTGGAGGTCTCACCGCGGCCCGCCCCCGTCCCACCGGACCCCCGCAGCAAGCTGCTGCCGGCGGATGTTCGCGCCGCCCGGCGCGCCGCCCGCCGCCGCCGCAACACCCTGCTGGCCATCGCCGCCGGCATCATCGCCTATCTCGGCCTCCTCGGTTGGTTCGGTTACGACCTTTGGAAAATCCAGACGGAAACCCGGACCCTCACCCAACAAGCCGAAGCCACGGCCCCGGACGCGGAAGCTTACCAACTTCACCTTGCCAAATGGGATGAGCTCAGTCACGCCGTCAATCAAAACCATTCCCCGGTGGATATCCTCTTCCGCATCTCCCGCTGCATCCCCCCCAATAGCGGCCTGCGCCTCAAATCCGCGGAAGTTACCGCCACCGAAATCACCCTCACCGGTGAAGCCGGGCAACCCGCCGCCATCAACCAATTCAGCCTGGCACTCACCAAAAGCAATGACCTCGTCGGTCTCGTCTGGCAGACGCCGGCACCCGCCCAAGGCGCCCGCGGCTGGGAATTCGTGTTCAGCGCCACCCCTCCGAAAAACTGAGTTTCCCTCCCATGCCCGCCTTCACCGACAAATCCCCCGTCCTGCGGCATTCATCCGTATAACAACCCACCTTTCAAATCCCAAGCCCTTCCCCGCCTGTGTCCCCACGTGAAAAAAAACTCCTCATCTTCTTTGCCCTCGGGGGTTTCCTTGTGATCAACTTGTTGGGGTTCAATTACTTCACCACCAAACGCCTCGACGTTCAGCGCCAGCACCAAACCGCCAAGACCAAGCTCCAAACCGCCCAAATGATCAGCGCCAGCCGCGAAGCCGTCGAATCCCAGATGGCATGGCTCGCCAACAACGAACCCAAACCCAGCGACTACCAACCGGTCCAAACCGCTCTCCAACAACTCGCCGAAAAAGAAGTCACCGTCGTCGGCCTCACCCTCAAATCCCAAAAACTCTTCCCCCCCGAACAATCCCGCGAACTCCACTACGGACGGGTCAAAGTCGAGCTCAGCGTGCTCGGCACCGAGGAAGCCCTTTACCGATGGTTCGACCACCTCAACTCGCCTGAAAGCCTCCGCTGCGTCACCTACATCCGCTTGTCTCCCAACAAGGAAGACGACACCAAAATCGATTGCCGGGCTTGGGTCGAACAATGGTTCGTTCTACTCCCGGCCTCTTCCTGACCTCTCCCTCGTTCTCTTCGTTTCGAATTTCATGCTTAAAATTTAGGGCTTTCTCCGCTCCCCCCCTGCCATGATAACCACCCTCTCCCGCTCCAGTTGGCTCCTGCTGCTTGCCATCAGCGGCTTGGGCGCTGCAGAACTGCCAAAGAAGGCGCCGCTTTCGCGCTATCAGGCCTTGTGGCAAAACTCCCCCTTCACCACCCCACCCGCCCCCGTGGCGGGCGTGCCGCTAGAGGACCCGTTCGCTGGCTGGGCCCTCAAAGGCATTGCCCCGATTGGCAGTGGCTATCTCATCACCCTCATCAACCGTAAAAACCCGGCGGAACCCGTCCCCGCCATCGATACCGACCGCCCCTCCGAATTCACCATCGACCGCATCGAGCGCAATCCGGACAAACCCCTCGGCACCGTCGTCTATCTCTCCAAAGGCACCCTCAAAGGCAGCATCACCTACGACGATAAGCTCAGCACCGTCAAGCCCCCCGCTGTCAAACCCGGACCCCACCCGCCCGGCCAACCCCAAATCCCCGGCCAGCCCGTCCAACCCAACCAACCGGCTCAACCCGGGGCCGTACGCCAGCCACGCCCGCGCGTTGTGCCGCCACCCACCCCGGGAGCAACCCCCGCGGCGGCCCCTGCCGCGCCCGCCACCAACCCTGGCACCCATAGCAATCCGTCGCGCCAGCGCCCCATGCGTCGCTAACAGCCCTTGCCATCCCTCAATTCTCAATTTCAAATCCCCAATCGCCCATGCCCCTCTGCCGCCATCTCGCACTCCTGATCTTGAGCGTTTCCTTCGCTGCCGCACAAGCCCCCTCGCCCCCCGTTATCACCGCGCCCCAGCCCGCTAGACCCGCCCCCATTGTGCCGCCAGGGGTCGCCGTCCCGGGTGCCGTCCCGGCGGCTCCGGCTGGCGCGCCCGCCGCCGCGCCGGTCCGCAAACCCGCACGCGACGCCGTGCGCGATCCGGCCGTCCCTCTGGGTGAGACCAAAATCGTGGAACCCATCGAGGAAGCCACCCTCAAAGGGTCCGAGCTGGCCGTGTTGTACCGGAAATACACCGGTCGTCGGGTCATCGTCGCGGCGGCCGCGGCGACCACCGAGTTTTCCTTCGTCCAGGACGCCAGCCCGCAAGACCCGCTCACCTATGCCCAAGCGGCGGAACTCCTCAAGAAAGCCGCCGGCATCGAAAACTTCGTTTTCATTCCCGACGAAAAGGACCCCAATCTGGACATTCTCACCGTTTCCACGCGCCCGCCCGGCATCGGCTATGATGTCTACAATGAGAACTCCCAATTGCCCGAAGGGGAGGCGGTCATCACCTATGTCATGACCTTCAAACATCTCAAACCCGAAACCGCTGCCCAAGCATTCACCCAGATCATTGGCCAATTCGGCACCTACGGCTCGATTGCCCCGCTCAATGGGTCCGTCGTCATCACCGAAAACACCTCCCTCATCCGCAGGCTCATCAAGCTCAAGGAGGAAATCGACAAACCCGCCGACATCACCGGCACCCGCTTTATCCTGGTCAAATACGCCGACGTCACGGAACTGGCCGGCACTCTCAACGAACTGCTCAACACTCAGCAGCAAGCGCAAAAAACCGCCGCCGTCCAGCGGGCCGCCATCTCCACCGCACCCGCCGCCGCCGGGGCCCCACCCCAGAATCCGGCCGTGGCCACTCCTGGAGCCGCCGCCACCAGCACCGACACTCCAGTCCAAATCATCCCGGAACCCCGCACCAACCGCGTCTTTGTCATGGGCCGCCCGGTCGATCTGCTCTTTGTCGAAGGCCTCATTCGCGAATTCGATATCGAAACCAGCGAGAAAACCTTCCTCCGCCGCAAACTCAAATTCCTCACCGTCTCAGACTTCCTCCCCATCGCCGAGGACGCCCTCAACCGGGCCTTCACCAGCACCGGGGATAGCGGCGGTGCCGGTGCCGCAGGGGGCGCAGCAGGAGGAGTTTCCCGCGCCAACAACAACTCCCGCTCCAGCTCCAACTCCCGCTCCAGCGCCTCCAGAAGCTCCTCCTCCACCACAGGCAGCGGCAGTTCCTTTGGTGCCGGCAACAGCTCGTTCGGCGGCGCCGGCGGCAGCAGTTCCATCGGCGGCAGTGCCGGCGGTGCCGGTGGTGCCAGCAGCTCCCTCGGCAACCCGAATGCCAGCACCGCTCCCGAATCCCGCCTGGTCGGCCGCACCCTTCTCGTCGCCGACAACATCACCAATTCCATCATCGTCCAAGGCCCTCCCTCCGGACTTGAAATTGTCCAGCGCCTCCTTGACCAAGTCGATGTCAAGGCCGACCAAGTCATGATCTCCACCGTCATCGGCCAAGTCTCCCTCAAAGATGACAAGGATTTGGGCCTCGACTACCTCCTTAACAGCACCAATGTCAAAGGCCGCGGGGGTTCAGGCCTCGGTCCCATCCTGCCCATCGATCCGATTCCATCGAGCACGCCGGGCGGCGCCGCCGCGAACTTCAATCGTGGCTCGCTCGGCTCCGGTGCCGGCCTCCGCTTCTACGGCAAAGTCGGCGACCTCAATATTTTCCTCAAGGCGTTTCAGGAAAAGAGCAATTTCACCGTCCTCTCCCGCCCCAGCATTTTCACTGCCAACAACCAAAAGGGGGTCATCTCCAGTGGCCAGCGCGTCGCCATCCCCACCAACAGCAACAGCTTCAACAATGGCGGGGCCAGCACCAACATCCAATACCAGGACGTCGTCCTCAAACTCGAAGTCATCCCCCTGATCAATTCCGAAAAGGAAATCACCTTGCAAATCGCCCTCCTCGACGACCAAGTCAATGGCACCCAAACCATCGCCGGCGCCGGGGCCAATGGCACCGATCTGACCGTGCCGAAAATCAGCACCCGCGAGATTCTCACCACCGTCACCATCCCTAACAACGAAACCATCATCCTCGGCGGTCTCATCATCGGCACCAAAACCGACCAAGTCCAGGGCATCCCCATCCTCAGCTCCATCCCCTACCTTGGCCGGCTCTTCTCCAGCACAGTCAAGAATGACGACCGCGAGGAACTCCTTGTTTTCCTCCAGCCCACCATCATCCGCAGCCGCAATTCGCTTGATGCGGTCCAGACCGACATGGACGCACGCTACAAATCATCCGGCGACGCCCACAAATTTGCCGATGGTCCTGGCGCCTTGCCTCCCCCTGACGCCGTTCCCGTCGCGGACAAAGGTGGGGCCCCAAAAGCCAAGCCGGTCGAACCGCAGCCGGCCCCCAGCAAAATGAAGAAGTCCATCCGGCCGGCCTATCTGCAGTGATTTTCTTTTTTGGCTTCTCTTCTTGCCAAGCCGTCCGGCACAGGCTAGCAATTCGCCGCAGGCTCACAGCCGCAAGGGTCCCGTGGTCCAATGGATAGGACGATGGCCTCCGAAGCCGTAGGTGCAGGTTCGATTCCTGCCGGGATCACCACCCTGAAATTACATATAAAAGCCTTGAAATAAAGGGGTTATGCAAATTTCAGGGTTGGTGGCGGCGGCGGGGGAGTAGCACTAAAACGCACAAAGTAGCATGAAATTCCCCTAAAATCTGCTACTTCATGCTACTTCTATCGCAACTAAATTGCATTAAAACCAACGTCCTGCCATGAGGTCGGAAGGCAGTATTCCGCCCTCCCGTTCCATCCGGGGTCGAATGGCGGCGAAAGCTACTGCGATAGCAAGCGATCTCGAAGCTCCGGTTCCTGTAAACCCACCCACCCGCGCATCTTCGGCTTGTCGATGAGCTCACGGAGCAGGGACTTTTCACAGGCGTCCGCAACATCGAGCAGACGTATGACCTCCACGACCAGTTTCGGGTCGCCTTGATAGAAGCACCGCCGTAGGGAATCTGGCTCCCTGTCGTTTTTTGGCGGAATCCACTTCGCTCCCAGCCGGAGCATCCAAGCGATCATTTCGACATCTTCCCGGAGATCGCGCCGCTGAAAAAATCGGCTGTCGCAATTCCATCCGAAGGATCTCAACATCCGGTGTAATGGAGTGCCGGACTCTGCATCGTAGGCATTGAGGTCAGCCCCGGCTTCGATAAGTCGTTCAATCATGGGCCGAGCCCCATCAAACCAAATGGATTGCATCAGTTCGTCCGCTTGCGCCTTGGTCGGCGCAATCTTGAGCATATTGAATATTTCCGCGCTCCCGTTATGAACCGCGATTTCGGCAGCGCATTCTTTCAT
>CAIKDP010000356.1 GCA_903826205.1 Akkermansiaceae bacterium | reverse complement strand
GCCGGCCGGGCTGGGAGCTTTGAGCGATTGACCCGCGCGGTTCCCGCCGCTAGAACCCGCCATGTCCGACGCCACCGACCGTCTCCTGGATGCCGCGCTGCGCCCCCTCGCGGATTTTCCCGAGCAACGCCAGACCGGGCTTGAATTGTTAGATAAACTGCGGAAGCCCGACCACCCGGGCGCCGCCGCGATGCTCGCGCGCTGGGAGGTGGTGGACGCCCGCCCGCACCGTCACTGGTGGCGGCGGGCGCTGGCACTGGCGTTGGTGGTGACGTCGGTGTGGTTGGGGGGCGGTGCGGTGCAGGACGGGATGCGGTACAGGCGGGTGCTTTGGCATTTTGGGTGTTCTGGGTGTTACGAAGCTGGTGCCGTGGAAAAATCGCGGACGTTGATCTGTGAAGGCTTGAGTGAACGAGACAGGTTCCTGTTGTTTGGAGATCTCTCACAACAGTCAAGGTCCGGGCAAATGCGCGCACTATGGGATAGTGATCCGGCCAATCCTGCCGCTTATGCGGCGTATGCCTTTGCTTATAAGAGAGAAAATCAAGGTTCGTTCCCGCAGGACTTTCTGGAAACGGCAGAGCGGGTGGATCCCGATAACTCGTGGTTCACCTACCACGCGGCAGGAGCCCTTGCCCTCAATTCGGTTAAAAAGGAAAGGCAAACCAGCGCTGCCAGGAAGGCGGGTGACGCCCCCGCATGGAAAGTCGTCAATGAGGAGAAGTTGAATCAGGCGCTTGCCGTGCTGCGGAAAGCCACCATGCACAAGCAATTTGTGAATCGCCAAACGGAACTTATCGCCGAGCGTGTGCCATTGCTGCCGCAACCTGATCTGGTGTCACGCGTGGATTCGGGTTTCATTCTTCTGGATTATTTCGGTTTGGATTGTAACACGCAATACCTATCCGACGCCATTGCGGCGCAGGCGTGGAAGTTGGGCGAAGCCGGCGACGCGACAGGATTCAAACAATTGCTTGGGGATGCCGAGACCTTCATGAGGGCATTTGATGGGATGAAAAATCCCACGTTGCTCGACGGGCTGATCTTAAGGGCAAACGGCGGCAGGCTGATCGCGAATTTGCATTCCGCTGCCGGGAAGCTGGGGTTGGCGGAAGAAGCGGCGCAGCTTGGGAGAATCAAAGATAGGTTGGAGCAATGGTCTGAACAACGAGTTAGACGGGAGGAAAGTCCTGAGTCCGGGGCGTCCAAGATGCGCTGTGGTCTGGGCAATAAGGGGATAATCAGTCTCCGGGCAATGGTGAAATCCCCGCCACCCCTGCCCGATGCCGACTTGCAACCCGGCCGCATGGCCGAACATTTGTTAGCCTCGAGGGCCTGTTCGCTGGCGGTGTGGGTGATGTTAGGGCTGGGGTTGCTGGCCGTCGTGGTGTACCGGTTTTGCCTGCCGCCGGCGGTGTTGCGGTTGGCACAGCGGGTCAATGAATTGTTGCAACCGATCGACTGGGCATGGCTGTTAGTCGCGGGCGTGCTGCTGCCCTTCGGGTATGTGACGG
>CAIKDP010000355.1 GCA_903826205.1 Akkermansiaceae bacterium | reverse complement strand
GCCCGAACTGCGCCGCAGTTGAATCTAACCATGGGGAAAGCTCCGCCGTGGCTCCTGTTCGACCCCACTCACCCCACCATGTCAGCCGTCCATTGACCCTCTTGCTCCTCTTCATCCGCTTCTCAACTGCGGATTCTAGGTTGATGGCAGCCAGGATGATGGACTCGGCGGAGAAGGCCGGGCAGAAGTTTACGGCCGGTAATATGGCATACTATGCCGCCAGAGCCGCCCGCAGCGGACGGCGCAGCTACTACAGCGGTCGTGGTGACGTGTTCTCGCCCGGTTGTCAGATTGATGGCAAGGCGCGGCACGAGTCGCTCGATGAAGAGATCAAGTTTGAGACTGGTGAACCTGGGACGCTGCATGATGTCGTCACGCCGTTTGGAATCGACGATCGTGAATGTGATCCTGCCGAGGAAGCGGCCCGCAACTTGGATTGGCAATCGTTCCTCGCCGCCCATCCGCCACGTCACCGCGTTGCCATCCTCGTATTGGTGGATGGCGGCACCATGCGTGAAGCCGGTAAGATCTGTGGCATTGGTGACAGTGCCGCCGCCAAGCTCAAGCGCCGGATCGCCAACGACCTCGTTGAATTTTTCGGCGAGGACGTCATCAGGCGTCTGCTGGATGGCAGGCGGCCGGGCTGGGAATCCGATCTGCGCCAATCACGGGAACGCCACCTCTGCCATGTAGACGCCGGTAGGGAGGCTGCGGTGCTTGTGCCATGCTGATAGTCACTGTGCCTCCCCGGTGTTCCGCAAGATGTGGAGCGCCGGGGAGCATGCGGGTGGCGACACGCCGCCGCCGCTTTGTTTTATCTGGTGGTGGTGGCAGGTGCGTATGAGGCGGTCGTCACTGGTCCCGCCGCAGCCTGGCCCAGTGACCGGGAGTGGGGTGTTCGATCCCGAGTTTGACACAGTGTTCTTTTAGCGCCACACTGTCGCCTTGGCGGTGGCATGTCCGTTAAAGTTCTTGTATATGTCACAGGGTTTCACAGCGGAATAGCGTCGAACGCTGACATGCCGAGCCCGTTCGTGAGCGCTCAAACGGCGCGATATAAAGAAAGCCACCGTCCGGTAGGGGCAGTATTCGGGCACTGACTCTAAACCCTAGCAAAAATAAAGGGAGCCGTTTGGCTCCCTAAGTCGTTGAGTATGAAGATGGTGGGCAGAGCTGGATTCGAACCAGCGTAGGCGTTAGCCAGCAGATTTACAGTCTGCCCCCTTTAGCCACTCGGGCATCTACCCATGATCATCCGCACGGGGTGGTGCGGACGCGTGGTATGGGGATGGCGGAGGGCTTTGACAAGCGAAAAATATGCACGACGCGGGAAAATCCTGAATTTTGCAGGAGCAGAGGGCCAAGCCGCCCGCCACCGCAGTGCGAGGGATTCACCACAAGCCGTATTTGCCGGTGGCCATGATGTAAAGACCCATGCAGAAATTGGCGGTGCCATGCATGATCACACAGGCCCCGAGGTTTTTGCTCCAAATGCAGAGGAGATAGGTCAAACTGCCGTAAACAAGGGCCGCCGCCCAATCGATCGAGCCGTGCGCAAACATGAACAAACCGGTGACGACAAAATAGGAAATCCAAGTGCCCCGACCAAAGGGTTGCCGCCAGTAGTTGCCTTCCCAATCACACACAAAACGCATCAAAAAGCCGCGCCAAAAGATTTCCTCGGCGATTGCGATGACCACCGCCGCCCGCAGGAAACGGAAGCCCAGCGAGGCCCAATAGGCCGCAGGAGTCTCAAAGATTGCGGGATTGAACCCGTCCCTGCGTGCGGCCACGCCCAAGGCGCTGAGCCAGCCCGCGGGTTTGCCACAATAGCCGAGGACGTCGTAGAGGGTCGTGGGCAAGACCCAGAAGCCGATCCCCAAGATCCCGAAAACCACCCCCACAAGCCCCCATCGCCACGACCAATCAAAGGCGTAAACCGGCCAATAATGGATGAGCATGACGATGCCGACAAGGGTTTGGATCGGATAGATGAATTGCGCCGGGTCCTGGCGCCACCATGGGGCGTCCGGGTGTTTCCACTCGATGAAAGTGCCGAACAATTGGAGCAGGACCATGAAGACCATGAACACGGCCAGCGGCATGACGTGCGCACGGGTGGGCAATGCCGGATCCTTGAGGTGCTGGCGGGAGGCGTCCATCTGCGTGTTAGATCCCGTGGACAAAGTGCTCCATCTTATCCATGGCGGTACGCAGGTCGTTGAAGGCGGTGGCGTAACAACAGCGGAGAAAACCCTCGCCGGAGGGGCCGAAGGCACTGCCGGGCACCGCGGCAACGCCCTCCTTTTCCAACAAACCCATGGCGAAGTCCTTGCTGGAGAGTCCGGTTTTGCGGATATCCGGAAAGACATAGAAGGCGCCGCCGGGAGTGTGGCAGTCGAGCCCGATTTCGTTGAGCCGCTTGACGATGAAATCGCGGCGCTGGTGATAGCTCTCACGCATGGCGAGCATGGCGGGGGTGCCATTTTCCAAGGCTTCCAGCGCGGCGTTCTGGCTCATGATGGGTGCGCACAGCATCGCGTATTGATGAATTTTCATCATGGCCTCGATGATTGGCTGGGGCGCGCAGGCGTAGCCGAGGCGGAAGCCGGTCATGGCAAAGGCCTTGGAAAACCCGTGCAACAACACGGTGCGCTCACGCATGCCGGGCAAGGAGGCGATGGACACATGAGTGAGCCCGTCGTAGCGCAGCTCGCTGTAGATTTCATCGGTTAGAACAATCAGGTCGTGCTCGATGGCGAGCTTGGCGATGCCCTCGAGGTCCTCACGACTGGCCACGGCGCCGGTGGGATTGGTGGGGAAATTGAGCATGAGCAGGCGCGTGCGCGGCGTGATGGCGGCGGCAAGGTTTTGCGGCTTGAGTGAAAAGGCGTCGGCCTTGGAGGTTTCCACAGGCACGGCGCGGCCATGGGCGAGGACGATGCTCGGGCTGTAGGAGACGTAGCAGGGTTCGTGGAAAATGACCTCATCGCCGGGATTGAGCAAGGCGCGCAGGGCCAGATCGATCGCCTCGGACACGCCGACGGTGACCAACACCTCACGGGTCGGATCGTAGTCGACATCGAAGAAGCGACCGACATAGCGGGCGATGGATTTGCGCAGTGAGAGCAGGCCGAGGTTGGAGGTGTAGGTGGTCAGGCCCTTTTCCAACGAATAGATGGCGGCCTCACGGATGTGCCAGGGGGTGACGAAATCCGGTTCGCCCACGCCCAACGAGATGATGCCTTCGCGCCCTTGCACGAGTTCGAAGAAATCGCGGATCCCCGAACGCGGGATGGCGGCGACGTTGCGGGCGATTTTGGCTTGATAGTCCATGGGCGGATGGGCATTCCAGCGGCAAAGGCCGCGGAAGTCAAGACAGGGCATGCAGGGCCTGGGAAGTCCCGCTCCATGGCCATGGCGGATCTTCTCTTGCCTTGAGCCATGGACTTTGGGCGTTGGATATTGGATATTCCGGCGGAATGAATGTCCAACACCCAATGGCCAATTTCCAATTTCCAAGGTAAAGAGAACGCCCACCGCATGGAGCAAGCTCCATCCTTCCAAGCGGCGGCGAGCCGCCACACTCCAGGGAGGCCGCCTCAGCGCCTTCTGCGCAGCAAGCCTGCGGCTAACAAAACCCCGGCCAGCAGGTTGGACACCTCGGGCACCGCGGTGAAGGTGAGACTGGTACCGCTGATGCTGAAGGAACCCACCCCGGTCATGCTCGCGCCGACCACCTCGATATTGCTGGTGTCGAAGCCACCGACCACAGTGGTGTAGCTGAAGATATTGTCCCAGGTATGAGTGACATTGGGGGTGCTCCAAAACGGATTTACAAGATTCACATCTGCGCCCAACACAATCCTGAAGATCGTGCCGGTGTCCGGGGTGCCGTCCACCGTGAGGGTGCCCGCCACGCCCACATCCACTGCGTCGAAGCCTCCGGCCACTCCGCGGTTGCCGGTGGTGTTGCCGTTGAGGTCCCACTCGAAGATGGAGCCCGCATTGTAGGTCAGGTTGCTGGAAAATGTCTGCTTGCCCACGCCGCCATCCAGCGCCGGATCGCCGGGAGCATGGACGCCACCCACTTGCGCATTCGGGAACAACTCCGACACGTAGCGGCCGTCCGGGTCCGCCGCAAAGGTGGTGGCCCCGCTGATGGTGCCGGTGCCGCCCAAACGAACTGCGGTTGCATTGGTGGATCCAGACGCCACGGCGACCGTGCCGCTTCCCGTGCCGCTGCCGCCCGTGTTATTGACCAACAAGGTGCCTGCATTGACGCTCGTGCCGCCGGTGTAGGTATTGGCCCCGGAAAGGACCTGTGTGCCCGCGCCGGTCTTGGTCAGACTCATGCCCGGAGTGGCACTGCCGAGAATGCCGGAGTAGGTCCTGGTCACGCCGGTCCCCGGGCGGAGGGTTAACGCCGTCACATTGGACGCCAGAGTCAGGTTGGAGGCACCCGTGAGGCCACCAAAGGTTGGCGTGTTGATGCCGGATGAAAACGCGAGAGTGCCCGCGCCCGAGGTGTTCAGCACGCTGTTTTGGAGAGCCAGATTGTTACCTAACTCCAAGGTGCCCGCGCTGATGATGGTCGTGCCTGTATAAGTGTTAGCCCCGGTGAGGATGGTGGTGCCCGCGCCGGTCTTGGCCACGCTGTTGACGTTGCCGTTGGTATCGGTGAGCAAGGACCCGAGGCTGAACGACTCTGTCCCTTGCGGCGAGAGGGTGACGGTTTGGGCGCCACTCTCCACGGCGCTTTGTTCGACCCGCCCGACCACGATGGCGTCGCCGCTGTTGTCATACGCCCAATCCTTGATCACGGCATCGGCGTTGAGGCCATCGAAGACGACCCGCATCCAGCCGTAGTTGGTGGTGCCGTCGTTATTGAGCTTGAAGCCAATGTAACCTTCCGTGCCGACGCCAAACTTGCCATCTCCGGCGGTGGTGTCGAGATGGGTCGAGGACCCGCCATAGCCGCTGGCCACCACGCTATCCGCGTCAATATCATCGCCCCGCAGGAAATTCACGATCGCGTCAAAAATCCCCGTGCCGGTGCGCACCGGTTGGAAATCCGGGCTGTTGGCCACGGCGATCCCGCCGTAGAACGGATTGATGCCCCAACCGCTGACCGGACTGCTGTCGCTGTTGTTGGTCGCGCCCCCGAGCACCTCCAGATAGACCCCGGTCAGGTTGGTGGGAATCGGGATATCCTTGAGGTCGCTGTAGATGGTGGCGGCCGTCGCCGGCAGACTCAGGGTGACGAGTGCGAATGCAGGCGGGAACCAGAGAAGGCGGGGTTTCATGCTGGGTTGGATAGGGTTTGGGGGTTATGACCTGGGTCGGCTAACAACTCAGTTTTTGGTGACTTCCACCTTGAAGAACGCCGCTTTCTTGCCACTGGAAAGGAACAACGGATAGGGCACTTTCACCATGTCGAGCGTCGCGTCCGAGTGCAGGATGTCCGGTGTTGCGACCGAGGCTTCCCAAGCGCTCATGTTCGCGCTGAAGTACACCGTATAGGTCAGCCCCGCCTCCGCATAATCCTTGCGCCGGCCGAATATCGCGGACGCATCCACCGTCGAACCGGTCTTGACGACGCTAACCGTCGGCTGGCCATGGGTGAGGGTGCTGGTGCCTGAGTTGTACGTGATCGGGCCGGGGCCGGACGCGCTGGAGTTCGGATTGGTGTCGAACGCATACTCGATGAGGTTGGTGTAGGCATCCCCGTCCGGATTCTGTTCCAGGCCGTTGTTGCTACCGGTCAGACCCTTGGCGGCTGCCCAGATGTCATAGGGCGACTGCCAGGTGAGCACGACGTCGTTCTTGCTGTTGGCATCGGCCACGCGGCTGACACTGAAGGAACCCTGCGCGCTGGTGTAGTTCGGGGCGCTGGCATAGGATGCCAACGTGAACAGATCGCTGCCGCCATCACCCGTCAGGCTGCTGCCCAGATCGGCCACCGTCCAACTGCGGGTGCTGTTCCAGAAGGAGTTGGCAAAATCCACGGTCCCGGCAAAGCCCAGGTCGAGGGTGGCACCACTGGTGATGACAAACGACCCGCCGCTGACGTCCACGCCGTCGTAGGTCGTGCCGCGGTTGCTGGTGCTGTTGGCATTGAGCTGCCACTCGAGATGCGAGGTGGCGGTGTATTGCAGGCCGTTGCTGAACGTCTGGATGCCCGCGCCATTGTTGCCGGGGGCGTGGATGCCAGCGATGGTGGTCGCGGCACCAATGACGCCGGAGCCGCCGAGCTTCGCGCTGGAACCCACGCTGAGGGCGCCGCTACCCACGCCCGAGCCGCTCGTGTTATTGACCAACAAGGTGCCGCCGGTGACGCTGGTGCCGCCGTCGTAGCTGTTGCCGCTGGCGTTGGCCAGTTCCAGGATGCCGCCGCCGGTCTTGCTCAGGCTGCTGCCGCTGCCGCTGATGGCACCGGAGATGGAGAGTGTGTCGCTGCTCACGGCGACTTCCGTGTTGTTAGCCAGAATGACCGGCGCGCTGATCGCCTGCGTGCCGGCAGAGCTGATCTTGGCCGAACCGCCTGCCAGGGTTAGGCTGTTAGAGCCGCCCTGGGCCAGCGTGTAACTGCCGGTGCCGTTGAAGACGACCTGATTGACGCTG
>CAIKDP010000354.1 GCA_903826205.1 Akkermansiaceae bacterium | reverse complement strand
TTGCCAGCGCGGGTGAGCAAGAAGAGCTCCTCGATATCCGCAGCGCTCAGAAAGATGCCGCGCGATCCGGCATCTTCTGCCGAGTAAGCGCGGATTTGCAGCGGCAGCTTGGCGAGTTGAAGGCTTTTCCCAACGGGCACAGTCCCCTTCGCATCGGCCTTCGCATCGGCCTTCGCATCGGCCTTCGCATCGGCCTTCGCATCGGCCTTCGCATCGGCCTTCGCATCGGCCTTGGCGCTCGGCTTGGCGGAGGATTTGGCCTTCGATTTTGGATCGGACTTGGGGTCGGATTTGGGACGGCGGGCGTCGAGTTGTCCGGCTTTCGACTGGATGGTGGTGCGCTGATTGGCGAGTTTGCCAGCGGCTTCCATGTGGAGGATGGGGTATTCGCAGATGAAGCGTCCGCCATTCCAAACCGAGAGGGACTTTTTGGGGGGCTCGATGAGGAGGCTGAACTCCAAGGGCATGACGATCAATTCCTCGCCGGGCTGGAGGTTTTTAAGCTCCTGCATGCCATTGAGGTTGATGATCAAATCCAGCGTGGTCTTGTATTGGGCGGCGATGCCAAGGTAGGAATCCCCGCGTTTGACCAGATGGGTTTGCTTCCCCTCCATATGGGTGGTGGAGAAAATCTCATCCAGGTTCATCTCGCCCACGAGGTGGCGGGCAATGGGCGCGGAGGAGGAAGTGGGAAACACGTTGACAATGGTGGCGAGCTTTTCGCGGGCGGCCGGAAGTTGGCCGAGCGCGATGAGTTCATGCGCTTTTTGATAGGCCCGCTCACCCGGATCAATGTCGGGCATCTCGGCGGAATCCACCATTTTCGCCAAATCCACCTCCGGCCGCCCCCCCACGACCGCACCCGGATTGGGAATGATTTTCTCAAACACGCCGCCCCGCGGACGCACCGCCACATGATAGGCTAACATCCCGGTAAAGCCGATGACCCCGATCACGGCGGCGGCGGCCAGCAGCTTGAGAAAAGTCCAGGCACTCATGGCAGGCGCATGACTCAAAGCAGCCCGCGTCGCTTGAAATCAAAGGCGTTGATTTCATGAGAGCGGATGATCATCTCAAAAGAAAACTTCAGGATGGACACTTCCCAAGCGTCATCGACCCCCTCGATCACGGCGCGCGAGGGATTGCCGCTGCGGCGGATGTCGTCAAGCACCCGCTCGCGCACCGCATCCATCGAATCATGGACGATTTCCTCGTGCACCTGGCCACGGCGGAATTGGAAGCCGTATTGCAGGAAAGCCAGGTTCTGGCCCGCGGCGCGGAATTTTTCGATGAGCGCATCCAACCGGGCGTTGGCATTGGCATCGAAGCCCTCGAGTTCGATTTCACGGTAGGGTTGCGGCCGGAGAATGCGCGGACGCATCGCCTCAATATCGCCGGTGCGGATGCGCACCTGCCCGGCCCGGTCCATCAACTCGCTGATGAGCTGGAATTCAAAGCGGGTCTCACCAAATGTCTCTATCCGACGGTCCGGCTCGCGGAGCACGCGGGTTGTTTCAAGGGCGTATTGGATGTCGTCCGGAGTGTGCATGATCAACCCAATGTCCGGCAGATTGGGCGGATTGCAAAGAAAAGGGCGGACGCCACCGGGGAGTCCGCCCTTTTGAAAGCAAAACGCCGGCTGAAATCAGCCTTGTTGGCTGTTGATGTAGGTGATGACATCGCCCACCGATTGAAGCTTTTCGGCTTCTTCATCCGGTACTTCGATGTCGAATTCTTCTTCAAAAGCCATCACGAGTTCCACGGTGTCGAGCGAGTCGGCACCGAGGTCTTCGACGAATTTTGCTTCTGTGGTCACTTGATCGGCACTGACGCCGAGCTGGTCGACGATGATGTCCTTCACTCGGGCTTCGATACTTTTATCAGACATAGGCTACTGTGGTTGTTAAGGTTGGCGTCGGGGTTGGATTAACGTGTCAGACTAGGGCTTGGCAACATCTAAAAACGCCGCGAGGGCGAAAAACTTCAAAGAAGCGGCAAATCACTCGGATTTCGACTCGACAGCGGCGTCCTCTGCGACCGCTTCCGCAGCGGCTGGCACCGCGTATTCGATCACCTCGCCGGAAAACCGCGAGCGGATCCTCTCCATGAGCTTTTCCGCGGGCTCGCCGTCGCCTGGCTTGAATCCGCCGTATGTCAGCCCATCAATGCGCAGGCGGCCTTTGCCGGCCACCCCCTCGTAATCGATAAAGGCCAGCCCTTTGGTGTCCCACTTGCGCAGATCGAGGACTTGCAAATCGGCATAAGGCACCCGCCTCCCCAACTGGTCGGTGAGCGCTTCGGCATCGGCTGAAATCGAGCGGCGCAGCGTGCGCACGAGGAAAAACGCGGCGGTCAGGGCCAGCGCGCTGCAAGCCCAGAAAACCACCCATTGTTCCTTGATTTTGCGGGCATCGTAGGGCTCGGCCGGTGCGGCTTCATTCAAGCCGCGGGTCTTGGTGTATTCGCGCCAGAGGAGGTTCCACTGTTCGGCCTTCATGCGCTCATAGGCATGGAGGATGGCCGGCCATGGCGTGGCCTTGGCCATTCCCGCAGGCAACACCGAACGATCCGGCGGAAGATCCACCCATTGCCGACTGGCATAATCCTTCCACGCCTCCGGGGTCAGGGTTCCGCCTTGATCCATTTGGGAGAACTCGGTATTGGCCTTTTGAAAAGCCTGTCGCAGATAGAAAACCTCGTTTTTCTGCCGATAACCCGTGCGGGCATCGACATAAAAAAACACCGCAAACGTGCCAAACATCAGCAGCATCACCAACGCGCGAAACACAAACCAGCGCGTGGGCTTACAAACAATCGTGACCGGGGAACTCATCGTCTTGGCAGGTAGAAAACTCCACTGGCACGCAATTGGCAAGCCGCAAGCCGCCGCTTGAAAAAAATTCCTGCGCTTTCTTGTGCATTACCGCTTGCAGCTGGCCCGCTCCTTGGTTACGGAGAGGCCGTTATGCCAATTGCCACCCCTGCACAATACCGCGCCATGTTGGACGCCGCCCAAAAAGGCGGCTATGCCTATCCGGCAGTCAACGTCACCTCCATCATCACCATCAACGGGGCACTCCGCGCCTTCGCCGAGTCCAAATCCGACGGCATCATCCAGGTTTCCACCGGCGGCGGCAAGTTTGCCTCCGGTTCAAGCGTGGGCGATGAAGCCTTTGGCGCCATCGTGTTGGCCGAAGCCGCCCACCTGCTGGCGGAAAAATACAACGTGCTCGTTGCACTCCACACCGACCATTGCCAGCCAGGCAAGGTTGAGTCGTTCCTGCGGCCGCTGCTCGACGCCTCGCGCAAGCGCATCGCCGCGGGCAAAGGCCCGTTGTTCCAAAGCCACATGTTGGATGCCTCTGAACTGCCGCTGGCGGAGAACATGGAACTTTCCAAGAAACTCCTCAAGGAATGCGCCGAACTGGACATCATCCTTGAAGTCGAAGCCGGCGTCGTCGGTGGCGAGGAAGACGGCCACGACACCTCCGGCACCCCCGCCGAAAAACTCTACACCACCACCGAGGACATGCTCACCGTGTATGAAACGCTGCAACCACTCGGCCGTTTCCTGTTTGCCGCCACCTTCGGCAACGTTCACGGAGCCTACAAACCCGGCGCCGTCAAACTCGCCCCCAAGATTCTGCGCGATGGCCAAAAGGCGGTGACCGATAAACACGGCGCCGCCGCTGAAATGGACCTCGTGTTCCACGGCGGCTCCGGCTCCGAACTGGCCGACATCCGCGAAACCCTCGATTACGGTGTGGTCAAAATGAATATCGACACCGACACCCAATACGCCTTCACCCGCCCCATCGTCACCCACATCTGTCAAAACATCGAAGGGGTGCTCAAAATCGATGGCGAGGTGGGCGACAAAAAAGCCTACGATCCCCGTGGCTATCTGAAGAAAGCCGAAATCGGCCTCGCCAACCGCCTCAAAGTCGCTTGCGACGACCTGCGTTCCACCGGTCGCAGCATCGCCGGCACGGTCTGATCCACCGGCGACCGACCTAACACCTCAGCAGGGCGGCCTTGACAATCCAAGGCCGCCCCTTTTTTTCACTGACCCGATGCTCGGTGTGGAAACCAGCGCACCCACCACCGCAGCCGCCCCGCCATTTGAATCCACTGGCACTTCCCTTGAATCCGCTTGCCAAGCGGATCAAACAAGGCTAAGTCCCCGATCCGTTTGCGCATCCACGGATTCAAGATTACCACTGGTTATGAAATTGGCCGAGTTGCTCAGTCCCAGCCAAATCCTCCTCGACTTGAAGGCCGGGGAGAGCTGGACGTCCATAGTGGAGCTGGTGGATTGTCTGGTGAGCAGCGGCAAATTGTCGGCCGCGCTGCGCGACGAAGTGCTTGAGATGCTGAAAACCCGCGAGGACTTGGTGAGCACCGGAATCGGTTTGGGCGTGGCCATTCCGCATGCGTTTTCGGACCGGCTTGACCATGTGGTGGCGGTATTCGGGCGCTCCAAAGCCGGAATTGATTTTGACGCGCTCGACCACATTCCGGTCAACTTCATCATCTTGTTCATCGTACCGCAGACCAATTACCCCCTGCACTTGCGCACCTTGTCGGCGATTGCCAAAATGTTCACTCACAGCGAAGTGCGCCGGCAGCTGGCGGCGGCGGAAACCTGCACCGAGGTCCTCACCATTCTCCAGGCCAAACAACCGCGCTCCGCGGCTTCCTGAAGCCCCCCGCCCGCCTTTTCCCCACCTCGACATGACCTTGCTTCAGGAACTTGAATCCCGCCTCGCCGCCGCCCTCACCGCCGTGCTTGGCCAACCCGCGCCCGCCGCCGTCACGCCGGCGGCGGACTTGCGCTTCGGCGATTACCAATCCAACGCCGCGATGGTCCTCGCCAAGCAGCGCAAGGTCAATCCGCGGGCGCTGGCCCAGGAAATCATCGACAAACTCGACCTAACAGACCTGGCAAGCGCGGAAATCGCCGGCCCCGGGTTTCTCAATTTCCGCGTTTTGCCCGCCGCCTATGCCGCGCGGGCGGCGGCCTTGATCCGTGATGAACGCCTCGGGGTGCCGACACCGGGGGCCGGCCGCACTGTGGTGGTGGATTTTTCGGCGCCCAACGTGGCCAAGCCGATGCATGTGGGCCACATCCGCTCGACGATCATCGGCGATTCGCTGGCGCGGATTGCCCGGTTCCTCGGCTTCCACGTGATTGCCGACAATCACATCGGCGATTGGGGCACCCAGTTCGGCATGATCCTGCAGGGCTGGAAAACCTTGCTCGATCCCGAGGCGTTAGAGGCCGACCCGATCGCGGAGCTTGTGCGCATTTACCGCGAGGTCAATGCCGCTGCCAAGGCCGATCCCGCCATGCTCGAAACCTGCAAGGCGGAGTTGGTCAAGCTCCAGGCCGGAGATGCCGAAAACCTCGCCATCTGGCAGCACTGCATCGAGGTTTCCAAACGCGGCCTGCAAAAAATCTATGCGCGGCTCGATGTGACCTTCGACCACTGGCTTGGCGAAAGTTTCTACAATGACCGCCTCGCCGGCCTGGTCGATGAGTTCCTTGCCCAGGGCATCGCCCGCGTCAGCAACGGCGCAGTCTGCATCTTTTCCGACGGCAGCAAACCCCAGGCCGATGATCCGTTCCTGGTGCACAAGGAAGACGGCTGGACGGACAATCCCGCCATCATCCGCAAGGCCGATGGCGGGTTCCTCTACGCCACCACCGACCTGGCCACCATCCAGTTCCGCAGCGATGAGTGGCACGCCGATCACGTCTGGTATGTCGTGGGCGTGCCCCAACAATTGCATTTCCGCCAACTCTTCGACGCCGCCGCACGCTGGGGGAAAACCGGCGATTTGCGCCATATCGCCTTCGGCTCCATCCTCGGCGATGACCGCAAGTTGATGAAAACCCGCTCGGGCGACAACGTGCAGCTGGCAGACGTGTTAGAAGAAGCAGTGGCGCGCGCCGCCGCCGTCATCGCCGAGAAAAACCCCGGCCTGCCGGCGGACGAAGCGGCCGGCATCGCGGAAACCGTGGGCATCGGCGCGGTGAAATTCGCCGAACTCTCCCAAAACCGCCTGACCGACTATGTGTTCTCGTGGGACCGCATGCTCGCCCTGCACGGCGATACCGCACCCTACCTGCAAAACAGCTATGTTAGGATTTGTGCGATTTTCCGCAAACTCGACGGCCCGTTCGATGCCGCAGCGTGCCGCCTGGTGCTTGATGCAACCGAGGAACTCCACTTGGCCCGGTTGTTAGTCCGCTTCGGCGAGGTGCTGCCGACCATTCTCGACGATTTCCGGCCCAACCTGCTGGCCAATTATCTGTTGGAACTGGCGCGTGCCTTCCACTCGTTCTACGAAGCCTGCCCGGTGCTCAAGGCCGCCGAACCGAGCCGCTCCAGCCGCCTGGCCCTCTGCGAACTGACCTCCAGAACCCTCCAACAGGGCCTGGCTCTCATGGGTATCAAGGTGCCCGACAAAATGTGAGGCCGAGATCCGGGACGAATCAACGCAAGATCTGAAATCCAGCGTCGCCTCCGCCCTACCGTGGCCGGACACCCAGCGCGACTGAGCGCCCGTGGAAAATTTGCGCGGCACCCCGGATCAACTCAACCCTTCGCCGTGCCAGTCGGCCAGCTTATCGGGATGCGCACGATCCGCGGGATTTTTGTGATTCACCAGCGGCCTGGCCAGCATGGCTTCATAGCGGTCCATGTAGCGGCGCGCCACTTGATCGTGGCAGAACTCCAGCTTGCTTTCACGCATGATGCGGCGGATCTCACGCTCGCGGACTTTCCATGGCAAGGCATAAAACTCCATGGCTTGATCGATCGCCCAGCGCAGCCCGGCCGAGTCGTAGTGCTCAAAGCGGAAGCCATTGCCGACGGAAGCGGCCACATTGAGCGGATGCACGGTATCGGCCAGACCACCCGTGGCACGGGCGACGGTGAGTGTCCCGTAGATGGGCGCGACCATTTGCGGCAATCCGCAGGGCTCGAACAAGGAAGGCATCAACAAAAAATCCGATCCCGCGTAGGCCAAGCGCGACAGTTTCTCGTCGAACCGCACCACCGCCACCCGGTTGCGAAGGTCGAAATCCCTTACGATTTGATGCAACCACATCTGGTGAGGCCCATCCGCCACCACCAGCACTTGCAGCCCGCTCTCATAATAGTCGGAGACCGTCCGATGCAGAATATCCGTGAGCAACTGGGGTCCCTTCTGCAGCGGATCCAAGCGGGACGGCCAGAAAAATATCGGCGCGGTGGGATTCACAGCCAGCCCCAAACTCTGCTGCAAGATCCGTTTGTTTTCGGCCTTGCCCGTTGGAAAATCCCCCGGGCCATAGGTCCGGACGAGCGCCGGATCGGTCGCCGGATCATAGGTGGCATCCGGCGCGTTGAGAATGCCCGACGCACAGCCTGCCGCGTGTTTATTGCGAATCTCGGCCCGCACCGCGTCCGGCACCATCGCATGCTCACCCGCCACAATTTCACTCATGAACTGCGGACTCACCGAGTTGATGAAGTGCGCGGAAAAAATCCCGGAGGTCAGCAGATCCACCGATAAATCGGCGCGGGCTTGTTCATAGCCGTGGGACGGCATCCCGTTGAAAAACAAATTCATCCAAAACTCGGCCGCGTCGATGCCGGATTCCTCGACCCACCTCAGGGGCACCACCCGCGTGTGGATGTTATGAACGGTGAACAGGCTCTTGATGCCACGCCGCCGGGCCATCGCCGGAATCAAGCCCGTCATCCAATCATTGCAATGAATCAAATCGGGACGCACGGTCGGAATGATATGATTGATCACCTCACGCTGAAACGCGAGGGCGATGTGCATGGCCTCCTCATGGTAATTGCTGTAAACTTGGTCCCTATAGTAAAAGATGCGATCCTCGGCCAAATGAATGCGCGCGTCTGGCAGCACTTCGTGATATTTCCTCAACTCGCTCTCATGCAGGTGGAACACGTTGCCGTTGAACATGCGGCGGTAATTCGGCATCGCCACATGGATATCCGCACCTTGGGAAACCAAGGCGGATATCAACGCGGCAGAGACATCCGCAAGTCCGCCGGCCTTGGCCGCCACGCAGGGGGCCACATCGCCCATCGCGTCCGGCAGGTAGCTGATTTCCGGCGTGACCAGCAGGATCCGTGGCGTCCGATGCTCAAGATTTTCCTTCATTTTGTCATTCCACCCATGGTTATCGACTTCACAAGTCGAATCATAATGCCTTTTTTTGAATTCTTGTCAATGCGTCAAAGCCATGAGCCTGACGGGATTGACACCGTAGGCGATATAGGTAATTCCCCTATATAACCTCAGTAGATATCGCAGTGTCGGTTCTCCGATTCATCCAGTAGCGCAAAACGGCCAACGGCTGCTACGGTATCCAACGATAACTCCCATCCGTTCTGATCACCAACCCCAGCCACCAATCCCGCCATGATCCTGGAACCCGCCACCGTCCAATGCGCCTCCCTTTACTACCACAAGGGGACGTTTGACAAGGAATACCATGCCGCCATTGAACCCAAGGCGGAGGGATTCATCGTCACCTTCGCCTTTTACCGGCATGGCAGCAACCTGACCGTTGGCACCAAGACCCCGGCCCCCGTATCACTCGACAAGGCCACCAAGGTCTTTGACAGGCTCATCGCCATGAAGCTCGCCAAAGGCTACCATCCGTGCTTTGCGGCTTGCAGCTAAGAGAGCAGACCGTCGGTGCTGTGGTCGCAAGGGGATCACCGGCGCGGCGGCGTCAGAGTGCATTGAGGTAGTCCCGTGCGCGGACGGCACGGGCAAGTATGGTTCCGATCGTCTCCTGGTCGCTGCTGGACAACTCCAGGACCAACTCGCCGTGGAAGTCGTTGCGGCGCAATTCGCCCATGACCCAACGCCAGTCGATGCCGCCATCGCCAGGGGCAAGATGGGCGTCCCGGTCGCCGTGGTTGTCATTGACATGCACCATCTTGAGGTGCCCGGAGAGCTTCTTGATGACTCTATCCATTTCCCTGGCCAAATGGGCGTGACCGGTGTCCAGACAAGTGCCAACCTCATCGGTATTGATCTCACCTAACAAATACATCATGTCCCGCACGTGGCCGAACATCAGGTGGCCCAACATGTTTTCCAACAATAGCTGGATGCCGAGTTGGCGGCAGCGGGCGGCGACGCGATTCAGCGAGTCAGCGGCATGATGCATGTGTTGGAGGAATTCCGCATCGGGGGGGCGGCCTTCCCGCTCGGGTCCGGGGTGGAGCACGACGTGGTCACAAGTCAACTGAGCGGCGGCTTCGCAGGCGTGGATGAGTTCCGTGACGGAAGCTTCCCGCACCTGCGGGTCCAACGCCGTGATGTCGATGTGATTGGCAAACGGAGCGTGGAATGAGGCGGGATGAATCTGCAACGCGTGCAACCGCTCGCCCGCGCGGCACACATGGTCCCGGTTGTGATAGTCGAGATGCGCGGGGAACGAGCACACCTCAATCTCCCGAAACCCGGCATCGCGGATCGGTTCCAGCACGTCGATGAGTCGGCGTCTGTAAAAGCAGCCCGTGGAGAGGGCTATGGGCCATTCAATCATGCGTCGAGTTGGGTTAGAAGCATCCGGCGTAACGGCTCAAGGCTGCATGAACCATCCTGCACCGGAAAACAAAAGCCCTTTTCCCGGTTGGAGGTGCAATTGAAATCCACCAAGCGGTCGATCCCGACTAGGTGCAGCGAGGCGAACAGGCGGGTGTAAAAATCCGCACGCGTGGCCGCTTCGTAGTCGGTCCAGTCAACCCCCCAAGCGTAGCTGGGGTTCTCAAACTTCGAGCGGATCAGGCCGGCAATGTGCCGCGGGTGCCAGTTTTGCGCGAGCAAACATCGCGTCACCATCTGAATACCCGCGGGCTTTAACAGCAGGTCATTCGGAAACTCCAACAGATGCCGCACGCAATGCGGCTGGGCATCCAAAGCCGTGCGCCCATAGGCCGCCGCCCAGTCCTCCGGCGCACCCTGCGGAATCGAATAGAAAGACTCATGGAGCCCCCTCAGCCGGGAAGCCCGATAACTTTCTAACAGACGAAGCGTGCCCTCCTCCTGCAGCGGGATGCGCACGCAGGCGCGGCGGGCCAACTCCAACACGTCTTGCTCCACCTGACGAACCTTGATGGCCTGGCGGAAATCCATTTCATACAGGGGAATGGCGTAAAATGTGGAGATCCGGTCTTCGATCCCTAGCCACCTGGCCAGGCCGGTGACCCAGGGTTTGCGATAGTTGGAGAAGGGCAGGCGGATCATCCGGGTGTGGAGCGGGTCACCGTATTCGGAGATGTCGATGGAGATCATCTCGCGCTGCTGAGTCAGATGGGGACCGACACTGACGGCGGTGATTTCCACAGGCAACGCACAACGCGCGGCCGCCCGCTCCTTGATCTGATGCGCCACAAACTCGATGACGAGTGCCAGTGCCGCAAAGAACGTTTGATCAGCGGCCACGATTCCGCCGACCAGAGACGGCGGCAAGCGCTCCATGCACAGACAGGTCAACTCCGGACTCAGACACAGGGCTTGAATCTCCCGCGCCGCCCCGGCCGCTTGCGCAATGCGCCAAACGAAGTGATGCCCTTGGCCGGTAATGATATGCAGCGGCCGGATACCCCACTCGAGGAGCAGCGCCTCGATCACCCGCACCACCGGCTCCTGCAACTCAAAGCAGCGCCACGGGTCCACAAAGACCTCCCCCGGCGAGTCGAAATTCACATACTCCACATCCAGATGCAGCAGGTAGGATTTGCTATCAGCCAGGGATCGGGCAATGTCTAACTCCCGCTCGAAAAACCAATCCAGCTCCGCCGGCCGATGCAACTCCCGCCGGTCATACTGACAGCCATCCGAGTGCGTGATATAGACCGACGTGGCACACTCCAGCGTCTCGCCCCCGAGAAACTCGATGAGCCGCTGGCGCACGAAACGATCTGCATAAAAGCCGTTCATCGGAACGAATCCCTTCATCGGGAATGGCATAATGCACCCTGCGGCCGCGGAAAGCAAGCAGACTTCACCCTGCGACCGCCACGTGGTTGGCCACGCCCCGGGCCGCACTCCGGACTTGCCAAAGCGCCGTGGGCAGGGCATGAGTGGCTCCACATCAACCCCCTCCCCCATTTTTAAATGACCGTAGCGATCGCGCTTACCCTGTTGGTGATTGTTCTGACGCTGGTGGCCTTCATCCGGGAGTGGGCGTCACCGGATGTGATCGCCCTTTCGGTGCTGTGCCTGGTGGTGGCGCTGGGCTTGGTGGGTTTCGACCAAATGACCGTGGTGTTCAAGAACGAGGCACCGCTGACCATTGCCGCCTTGTTTGTCATCGGTGGCGCTCTGGAGAGGTCAGGGGCCGTCGACCACATCGGACAGATTCTGAAAAACCGGCTGTCAGGCAACCTCCGCGTGGCGATTCTGGCATTTTCCGTGCTGACGGCATTTTTCAGCGCCTGGATGAACAACACAGCCATCGTTGCCATCCTCCTGCCGGTGACCCTCGGCTTCGCCCGCTCCAAGGACATCCCGGCCTCACGACTGCTCATGCCGCTGTCCTATTGCTCGATTCTGGGCGGTTGTTGCACCCTCATCGGCACCTCCACCAATCTGCTGGTCAACGGCACCCTGCGCGAACTCGGCGAGCGCCCGATGAGCATGTTTGAACTGGCTCCGGTTGGCATCCCGCTAGCCATCGCCGGCATCGGCTACCTGACAATTTTCGGACCCAAATTGATCCCTTCCCGCTCGTCGATCACCGGCAGTCTCAATATCGAGAACCGGACCACCCCGCTGTATCACATGCTGATCGGCAGCAAATCCCATCTGATCGGCATGCCACTCACCGCTACCCGCCTGGCCATGCGCGAGGCCGGGGTTCAAGTGTTGGAAGTGCGCCGCGGCGGGTCGCGCCTGATGCTGCCACTGTCATCCATCGTAATTGAGAAAAACGACCGGTTTCTGGTCGCGCTGCAGCGTGGCCGCGGGCCTGCGACGACCCCGGACGCCCTGCTCAAGGAGCTCGGCGCCCAGTTGTTAGCCACGGTGGATGGGATTGTCTCGGAATTGGTGGTGCACGATGAATCCACGTTGTTAGGCGAGACGCTGGCGGATGCGGATTTCCGTCAAAGGTACAACTGCGTGGTGCTCGCGGTGCATCGCAGCGGCATCAACATCACCCACCGGATCGCCGATGTGGCACTGGAAGTCGGGGACACCCTGCTGGTCATCACCGCGCTGAGCAATCTGGAAGCCATCCATGCCACGCGGGATTTCGTCCTCACCGATATTCCCAGCCAAGCGGATCCAGCCGTGCGGCTGAAACGTCCGCCACATCATGTGAGCCTGGCATGGGCCGTATTGTTCGGGGTGGTCTTGGTGGCCACGCTCACCGATGTGCTCCATGGCATGGTCAGGGAGATTCCGGCGATCCCCATCCACTATGCCGCCATGGTGGGCGCACTGGCCTTGTTGTGGATGAAAATCGTCACGCCGCGCGAGGCGTATGAGAGCATCGATTGGCAGGTGCTCATCATGTTATACGGATTGCTCGGCCTGGGTATGGCCATGCAAAACACCCATACCGCCGAATGGCTGGCCCACACGCTGGTGGGCACCTGCCAGCGCTTCGTCGACCCGGTGCATTTGCCGCTCGTGTTGCTGTGGCTGGCGTATTTGCTCACGCTGCTGCTGACCGAGGTCTTGTCTAACAATGCAACGGCGGTGATGATGGTACCCATCGTGGTCACCCTTGCGCATCAACTCCAAGTGGACTCCCGCCCGTTTGTCCTCGCCGTCACGGTGGCTTCCTCGACGGCCTTTGCGTTGCCGATGGGGTATCAAACACACATGATGATCTACGGACCTGGCGGCTACCGGTTCAGCGACTTCCTGCGCGTAGGCATACCCCTGAATTTGATTTGCTGGATCACGGCCTGCCTGGTCATTCCGTGGATTTGGCCGTTGTGATCTTGTCAATTTCCCAACAAGTCCCATATTCCAGCCAATCCTCCCACCGTCATGCCCAGCGAACATCCGTTTCAAGTGCTTTACGAATCCTTCGGCCGCCGCCCAACCGCGCACGCGGATGCGGTCAACCGTCCGTCCCTGCAGGCACTGTGCGAAGTCCTGGACGTTCCGCTGGAGTCTTCCGGTCGTGGCATTCTGTTGCGCGCCCCGCGTACCGGCCACGGCAAGACCCACCTGCTCTCACAGGTCCAGCAGCGTCTGGGCGCACGCCATGTGTTCATCCCGCTCTACACCATCGCCGGCACTCGAATCGACGAGGTCTCCGTGATGGATGACACCCTGCGGCAACTGGCGCGGGTGTTACCTGAGGCGGATGCGTTGAGTGGTTTGGATGCCTGCGTGCGGCGCTTGTTCTCGCTGGCATTGCAACCGCTGGTCCGCTCCGGGGATGTGCCCTGCCTTGACCGCGACGCGGCCCTCAACGCCCTGCGCCAACGTCCGCTCCAAACCCTTGACTTTCATCACCCGAATGCGGTGACCGCCCAATGGACTCAGGAAAACTTTGAAGCACTCGGCCCGCGTCTGGCTAGGGAACTGGTTCAATTGACCGGCATGCCTGCGCAGGCGACGGGTTTCTGGGTGAGGGTCCTGTTCCAGTTCGCCGCCACGCCCATCGATTATCCCGGACGCTTCGAGACGCTCGCCCAGGCGGCTTTCAGCGACCGTGCGGGACACGGCGCCGCCTTGGAGCGTCTGGCCACCTTGCTCGCCCTCGTGACCCTTGTGACGCGGGTGGTCTTGGTGGCGGATGAATTGGATGGTCTCACCGCCGAAACCCCCGCAGGTGTCCGTCTGGCTTCGTTCTTGTGCGCCTTATGGCGGCACACCGAGCGCATGGATGTGATTCTTTCCGTCAATCACGATGTTTGGGAAAGCGCCTTTGCCCCCCACCTCAGCAGCGGTCTAACCGAGCGCCTGACCGAAGTGGTCATCGAACTCGCCCCACTCACGGATACGGAAATGCTGGCCCTGCTGGAGTCGCGCGCCCCCGGCATGGGGACCCAGGTCATGGCTCATATCGGACCGGGTCACGGCGCACGACGCGCCCGCAGCCTGCTCCAAGCCGCAGTCACCGCATGGCCGCTAGTGGCCCGGATAGACACATCGGACAGCCCCCCCGCTCCCCCCGCTCCCCCTGCTCCCCCTGCTCCCCCTGCTCCCCCTGCTCCCCCTGCTCCCCCTGCTCCCCCTGCTCCCCCTGCTCCCCCTGCTCCCCCTGCTCCCCCTGCTCCCCCTGCTCC
>CAIKDP010000353.1 GCA_903826205.1 Akkermansiaceae bacterium | reverse complement strand
GTTCCGGTCCTTGGTGCAGCACGAAGGCAAGCACCGGCGGCAATGGCAAGCCGTGTAGCCGCTCGTGATTGAGCAGGATTTCCGTGATATACGCCAGCAAGCGCAGCGGCATCGCCGGATCCACTGTCGTCTGGTGCTCAAAAAGCAGATGCAGCAAAACCTCGCGCCCGCCAAGCTGCGCCCGAAACAACAAGTCGGCGTGCGCTTGCCGCAGGCTGCGCTTGACAAACGACGACGGCACCAACACCAGCGAATCCCAATCGATTAACGCTGCAATCTCCGCTGGCAAGTGCCCGCGCAACAACCCGGCAGTGTGGACCGGATCGGAAAACACCGACTTGAAAAAGGCATCGTGCGGCTGCGCCAATAGTTCGTTGTCTGGATCTGTTAGTGGATCGGACATACTGGACTTTGAAGCGATTCTCCCACCATGGCAAGCGGAGAAAGCGGCGCGGTCCTTTCGTCGGCAGACGGTCATCCCTGCGAACATCGAACATCGAACGTCGAACATCGAACATCGAACGAAGAGGAAGAGAGCCAGGCGCTGGGAGTGCGGGGGCTTCCCCAGGGCAGCAGCTTCGGCCAATTCCGCGCATGCTTCATCCTCCGCACCCCTGAAACCCCCGCCCTGTGGGTCGATGCCGCCACGCGCAAACCGGTGGGCGACCTGCCGCTGGTCTATCCGGACGGCCTGATCGTCCAAATCCATGGCGCCCAACCCGTGGCGCTGGTGTTTTCAGGTGAGGTCAAGCCCGGCCCCACCCGCTCGCTCGTCAAGCCCGGCCTCAATCTCATTGCCACCCCTTATCCCGGCAGTGACCATTTGCAGGGACTCGGCCTGGAAAATGATCTCACCAAAAACGACAATCCCAAGCTGGCCGATCATGTCTGGGTGGCCGATGACAGCAACGGCGCTTTCGCCATCTACTTCCTCAACCAGAGCGGCCACTGGGCTGTCGCTAGCAACCGCAGGGAAGCCGCCGCCAAAATCCCTGTCGGCTCCGCGATCCTCGTGGATCGCAAGGGCCCCGCCGCCCTGTTTTGCTTGGGGGATTGAGGCGCGCGAATGCGAACGTCGAACATCGAACGTCGAACGTCGAACATCGAACATCGAACGTCGAACGTCGAACATTGAACATCGAACGAAGAGGAAGAGCGCTCTGCGCTGGGAGTGCGGGGGCTTGCCCCCGCCAGGGGCGGATGGAGCTTGCTCCATGGGGGGCGGAGCGGCAAAGGCCCGCGCATCCGTTAGAGACAGCGCCCCGTCGCCCTCGTCGCCAAGGCGACGCGGCTTGAAGGCGGTGACGAGTCACCGCAGTCCAAGTGAAGACTTATCCACGCGGGGCGGGCGTCTCATCTTCTGTTCGATGTTCAACGTTCGATGTTGAATGTTCAATGTTCGCATTGTCTTCTCCGGCGCAGCGGCAACCGAACCACCGTGTACGGGGTCAGTCCTCGCGGATTAACATGGTGCCTGCGTTGATCCGGTTCACGTCTGTCCAGCTGCTGAATGACTGAACCACCGGGCCGCGCAGCCTCACCGTATCCGCTCACCGCGGCTTGAACCTGACATCGTAATCGCGGCGCAATTGCTGATGGCGGTGTTCCAACTCAGCCAATGGAAGGCCAGAGAGGGCTTCAAGGGTATCGGGCGGGATTCCCATGAGTTCCTGCAAACTGCTGATTCTGCCAATCCACAGTCCCCTAACGGCACCTTCCTGGCGACCTTTGGCTTCTCCGATGGATTTTCCTTTGGCAATCAATGTCTGGGCGATGGTCATGGCGGCGTGTTGGCTGACGGGTTCTTGCTGCAACTTATCCAAGATGCGTTCTGTGTCAAGGTCGGCATCGGTGTGGAAAGCGTAGAGCAGCAAGTTCTTCAACAAGCCCTCGGGCATCCGCGTGGCAGCGTTGCGCAGTTGCTCGCCGAGCCAATCGAAAAAATCGGCATGCAACTGCCGCGCTCGCGCCAGCTTCATGAGCGACAACACGACCCGCAGCGTGGCATCGGTCTCCTCGTCGGCCGGCTCGGTCTGCGACAGGTCCAGCAGCGCGTGGCTGAACTTCGGCAAATAGGGCGCCAGCCCGCAGGCCAAGGATGGCGGCAATTCAACCAGATCCTCGAAGGCCGTGGCGACCGTCCACCGCTCCGGCCCTTGGTGCAGCACGAAGGCGAGCACCGGCGGCAATGGCAAGCCGTGTAGCCGCTCGTGATTGAGCAGGATTTCCGTGATATACG
>CAIKDP010000352.1 GCA_903826205.1 Akkermansiaceae bacterium | reverse complement strand
CCAGCGTTCGCTGTCTCAGCAATGATTGAAGGTGATCGTGTTGATCCGGAGTTAGCGCAAGGGCTTCTGTTATGCGTGCCATGGGCGCAGTATAGCACATGGCATTCCCAATGCACACATATTTAATGGACGATGCACTAGATCAGGCGGCGTACCCACATTTTGCATTACCAGTGCCGAATCGTTCAACGTCACATTGCCGCTTATGATGTTGAATACGTTTGTGGCACCGGCCAGGTATACATGCGCCGTCTCGCTGATGATTCCTCCATCGAAGATCAGCGTGCTGTTAGTCCCTTGAAAACTGATGGTGCCGGTCTCGATGTTGTTCGCGCCTGACAAAGTGACAACCTGACCTCCATTATCGCCTCCCCTGCCAATATAAAGACTGATGGTATTGTCAGGATCGTACTGGTGCACGCCGTTGTCCACGCGCACATCAATCAGGAAGATCTGCCCCGCCCAACCCGTATTGATGATTGAAGACTCGGTTGAGCCATTGCTGAGAATGGTTCCGCCATTCACTTCCAAATTTCCTCCATTATTCCAAATCACGGTGCCAGTGCCACCGCAACCGGTCAAGGTGTGGCCATTCAAATGAAACACCGTATTCGCATTCGAAGCATTGCTGATCCACGAATTGTCGGGAGCACTGAGATCTTCGCCCATGCCGATCGGAGTAAACGTAGAGAAAAGATTCATGGGGTTCCACCAGAAGGCATCGTACACCCCGACCCAAGAGTTGTAATTGATCGCCGCGGCCGGCAACTGGAGTCCACAATAGACTAGGGTGAGCAAACTCACGGATTTGAATTTAGATTTGTTTTTCATAGGTGGGTCGTAGGAAAAAAGGGCTGAACGGGGGAATAGCTGCGTGGCAACTAATTGTCAGGTACTTGCTTTTTTGGGGTACAGGCCGGGGAAAGAGCCGGTGGCCGGACCGGAGGGCTGAAAAAAGGGGGCAAACGGCGAAGAAAACCGCAACACCGGTGCCGGCCGAGGGGATGGACCTGCGGAATCTAGAAAAATTGAGGTATTCGTTGGAATAATGGAAATCTTCCTGAAGTCAAAAATGAGCTTTCCGGTCCGGCTTGCCAAGGATTCTTTAGGAGAATCTTTGATCGGCCCGAAATTTGATGAGGCGCTGGCACCGGTCATCGCGGCGCTCAATGCGCCGTTGTTCGCCGGGTTGCAGGACGCCACGGTCGGTTTAGACATCAAACTGCCGGCGCCGGACTACACGACCACCATCGCCAGCGTGGCCCGAGCAGGAGAAAAGGATTTTCACCTTGATGGTTCGGCAAATCGCCAGGATCGACAAATGATTGGACCGTCTGGGCGCTTGCATGCTTCCACAGGATTGTCATTCTAATGGGCTGAGTTCTTGATAGGCACCTCGCAGAATGTGAGCGCGGCGATGCCGTTCTTGCCGTAGAGCAGGGTCTTGGGGTCCCACTTCTTGTCGGTTAGGTAAGTGATGGTTTTGGCGGTGGCGGGAGCGGTCAGCTTGAGCTTGAGCAGGTTGCCGGATGTGGCGCCCGAGGCGACCTTGCCCGCCTCCCCGTCCAGATAGAACTGGCTGGCCAGCGCGTCAATCCAGGCCACCGGTTGGTCAAACTCCAACGCGATCTCGTCCTGGTTGGCGCTGGTAAAACAGGCCTTCCTCACATCGGGCGCCGTGATTGGTTGCCCGGAGGCCTTGCCGTGGCTGTCGCGCTCCAGCAAAGGCGCCATGGCCAGGCCCATTTTCTCGTAGTCGTCGGTTTTGAAATGGCAGTTTGCGCCGCTGGGAATGTCGAGGGTGGGCACGACGCTGAGGTTGGAGTAGAGGCGCGAGAGGCGGCGCTGGACATCCCGCAGCATGTCGCTGTGCCGGTTGCCACCCTGGGAGCAGGCGTTGGGCCAGATTTGGAACAGATAGTAGTGGTTTATGTTAGGGTAGTCCAGTTTCCAGGCGGCGGTCAGATCCAGCCAATACTGCTGATACATCTCACAGCCATAGCAATTGTCCGGTCCATCAAACCCCTGATCGGCCTCACCCTGGTGCCAGAGCACACCGCGAATGCCATGGGTCAGCCTGGCAGCGATCACCCGCTGCCTGAGGTTGCCGTAGATCGGGCGCTCCTTGTTGGGTTGGCCGGCATTTCTCACATGATCCGGCATGTGTTCATCGATGCGGGTGCCACCGACCGCCCCGTTGAGAATGCAGATGGGAATTTTCTGGTCCGCAACCAGTTTCTTGGCCATGGCCATGCCCCACGCGCTGATGAAATGAATGCGGTCGGGGGATGTTGGCGTCAGCCGTTCCACCACGGCATTGCCCCAGCCACCGGCGAGAGGATCGCCACCGGCCTCGCCATTGCCACCATAGCTGCGAATCCACGGGCTGTTGGTGCGGGTTAGATCCTGGCGTTTGTCGGTGTTCTCGTAGTTATAGCCCACGGCATTGGATTGGCCCTGGATGATATAGGCGTCGCCGCACACCAGGTTGTTAACTGTCTGTTGGACTTTATCCGCCTTGCCGGTCTTGGTTCCGAACTCGATTTTGTAGATGATGAGACCGGGTTTGAGTTTGACTGATAGCGCGTAGGCTTGATCCGCCCCGGGCTTCCGGCTTTCGGTTTTGACCAGCTTGTCGTCGGCATAGAGCTTGAGGAAAACCGAGTCTGCCGCATCCGTCAGGGTGCCGTTGTAATAAAGCGTGCCCTCGTTTTTGTCATCGCGGGCAAAGAACTGGTTGTCCACGGGTTTCTCATCCTTGTCGGGCAGGCGCTGCACCCACACATCCCTGGCGGGCTCCTTGACCGTGATCTGAATGCTCCGGGTGACCGGCTGGCCGCCGTTAGAGACAGTGGCTGTCACGGTCAGCATGCCGCTGTTTTGCGAGCGTTTGAGGATGAGTTTGCCGGGGGCTTCATCCCTGATGGTGGCCAGGCCGGATACCGACCACTGATAAGTCAATGCGCCGGCATGCTTGGCCTGCATCGCAGGGAGGTTGGCAATTTGCGGCACCACTTCGATGGGGTCGCGCCCATTCCACGTGGCCGGTGCCTGCAAGGTGAACACCGGATCGGGGATATCCTCCCCGATGGCGACGGGAATGTCCAAGGTCTTCACTTGGTCGGCAAAGACCGCCTTGAGCTGAAGGGTGAATGACGTGTCGCCCGTCACCCTCCCGGCGTTCAGCGGGTACGTGAACCGGTCCACCGCGGCCACCGTTTCCTGCGGCCCGCGTTTGATGATCCAATAGATTTTCTGCGCGCCGCCAGCTTTGGCCACCACCGTGGCGATCCCGCCTTCTAACAAACTTAACGCCTGAGGCGCGACCGCAAAATCGGCCCCCGCCTGGACCAGCGGGCCGACCACGGTTTGCAGGGGTTTCTGGTTTTCATACTGGAGTTTGACCCAAGCGGCGGAACGCGCCACCTTGGAGATGCGCACCTCGTCCATGTCGCCTTTGAACACATAGCCGTTCCAGCCGCCCAGCCACATTTTCGCAGGACTCTTGATATCGAGCGGGGTGCTGTCGGTCGTCGAGACGCCGTCGAGCACGCCATTCACATACAGCCGGGAGTCGCCTTTCTGATAGGTGTGGATGGCGTGAACCCATGCGGACATGGAAATGGTGCTGTCAGCCCGCATCCCCGCGCCCGAGCCGTAACAATCCATGAAAAGACGCGGCGGCTTGCCCAGGATCATCTGCACGACCGCCTTGGGGTCGCCGTTGCCCCAGCACACGATGCGATCCCCGGATTTCCCGGCTTTGAACCAAACTTCCGTGGAATGGGCGGCGGAGCCTGTCGGATAGGTGGTGATGTTGTCCCCGCAGTGGATGCCCTTGCCCGGTTCGAAGTGCCGTCCCTGGCCGATCACCCCCGCCACCGGCGTGGTGCCTTGGTCTTTGCCCTCGAGCGTGCCGGTCTCATCCTTCGCCGGGTCCTCCAGATGCCAGACGCTCAAGTAGCCGTTGGACTCATTGAACACCGCCTTGCCGCTGGACTCGCCCGTTGCATCGGCCTTGCCCCAGAACATGTCAATCTTCTGGTGCGCGTTGCCCTGGATAGAGGGAATGCGCACCCACAGGATGGCCGTCGCCGTGGCCGCATCCCATGACTCTATCTGATAGCACAGCGGCTTGCCCGCGGCGGCGAAGCGCAGGTCGCCTCCGTTGGCTTGCGCCTGTTTGAAATCAAAGGAATCCTTGTCCAGCCGCAGCAACAGCGGAAAACCCTCTTCCGTGGCGGTGGCCGGCAGGTTTGCGCCATCCGGGGTGGTTAGAATATGGAACGACCCGGAATGCTGCCAGTCCGCGTATTGGGCCGGGGAAGGTTGCAGCAGCGCCAGTATGGCGAGTGTGCCGAGAATGGTTGGTCGGGTCATGGGATGGTGCGGGTTGGGGTGCCGGAGGAAAGATAAAGCGCGCGGCTGAAGGCAGAAAGCCTATTCTTTCGATCCAGCACTGGGGGCATGCGGTTCGCTGGAAATGCCCTACTCCACCAAGAGCGCCAGATCGACCCACTGGCCTTTGCCGCCCTCATGGGAGTGGACGGCAATGGTATTGGTGCCTTGCTTGAGCGCCGCTTTCAGTTTCCCGGTCACGAGGCACATGGAGTATCCCTTGGACCCTTTCACGCTGAGGATCTCCTGGCCGTTGATATAGATCTCGGTGTTGTCATTGTGACGGATCACCACCGCTCCATTCTTCACCTCGCCGCCAGCGTATTCGAAGGTTTTGCGGAAATAGATTTCCGGGGTTTGCCAGGCGGTCCGCGTCTGATTCCCATTACCAAAGGGCGCCAGGCCGGTCTTCCAGGCATTGTCATCAAACCCTTCCTTGATCCAGTCGGCGGCCGGCTTATCCGTTAGGTACTTGTAGGGTGTGCTCAGTTTTCCATCCTGCATGGCGCCCACCAGCACCAGCCACTTGGCATCAAGGGTCTTGACGACAGGCGGGGAGGCCATCGGCTCACCGCGTTCATAGGCCGCCGTGCGCGCCGTAATGTCGTGCAACTTGCTGGCGTCGAACTTCGGCTTGCGGTCGTAGTAGTAGAGGCCGTTGCGTTCCTGCTCGATGTCGGTCAACTGAGTATAACAGAATCCAAACAGGTTCGGGTTGTCGAGCATGGCATCGATAGTGCCTTTGTAGCGGGTGTAAAACTCCTCAGGGGTCTTGGGTCCGACCCCATAACTCCAGCTGCCTTTGGGCACCCCCCAGCCGATGCCGCCGATCTCACTGATCATGAATGGCACACCGCGGTCGGCGTTTGAAGCGCTCGGGTTGTGGTAGCGCACGGGAGGAAACGGTCCTTCCGGCGGGGCGGTGAAATAGTCCATCCAGCGCTTGTGCAGGTGCTCCGGATTGTCGGTATAGTCATGTGCGTCCCTGACTTCCGGGTTGGGCAGCGTGTGGGTCCATCCGCTGGCCTCCAGCGCGGGCCGTGTTGGGTCGATGGCCTTGGTGATGTGCCAGATCATTTGCTGCAACTCACCACTGCCTTCGAAATTCTCATTGAAGGCGCACCAACCGACGATGGACGGATGGTTCCTGTCGCGCAGCAGGATTTCGGTCCATTCATTGACCACGGCCGAGAAGCCTTCCCGCTGGTTGCTGTAGCCGGCGTTGGGGTACTCGCCCCAAACCAGGTAACCTAACTTGTCGGCCCAATATAAAAACCTTGGCTCGAAAACTTTCTGATGGAGGCGCGCGCCGTTATAACCGCAGGCCATGGACATCGTGATGTCGTTTTTCAGGGCCTCGTCAGAAGGCGCGGTCCACAATCCCTCCGGATAGAATCCCTGATCAAGGATGAGGCGTTGGAAAACCGGCTTGCCGTTGATGAGGATTTTGCGCCCCTCGATGGCGATCTCGCGCAGCCCGAAATAACTCTTCAACTCATCCACGGTTTCCTTGCCGCTGCGCAACGTCAGCTTGAGGTCATAGAGGAACGGCGCGCCCGGCTCCCACAACTTTTTCTCCTGGAGGGGAATCACCAAGCGGTTCTGCCAGGGCCCCGTGGTGGTGTCCGACCCCACCAGCTTGCCGTCGGCAAAAGCCTCCACCGTGAGTGAGAGGTCCGGGTCCGCACCGTTGATTTTGGCGTCGATGCTCACCCGTGAGTGATCGGGATCGGGCACCACAGATAACGATTCGACAAATGACGAGCCCACGGCTTCCAGCCACACCGGCTGCCAAATACCGGTGGTGCGGGTGTAGAAACAGCCGGCGCTCTGATCACATCCCGACTGTTTGCCGCCCGGCTGGAGGCCCGACCACAAATCATCCAAAACTTTCACCACCACTTCGTTAGATCCGGCCTTGAGGAATCGGGTGATCTCGAACTTGAAATCGACGTTTTCACCGACATGAGATCCGGCAAACCGGCCGTTGATATAGACCCATGCCCGGTAATCCACGCCGCCGAAGTGAATGCGCACCCGCTTGCCTTGCATGGCAGGCGGCACGGTGAACGTGCGGCGATACCAGACGTCTTTCATGTGCTCCGTAGTGGGCAGCCCGAGGCCGGAGAGCTTGCTCTCCGGGCAGAACGGGACAATGATTTTGGAAGCGAGATCCCTGCCGTAGGTCAGGCCGCGGGCCTCGCCGTCGGCCGCCTTGTCGATCTCAAACTGCCATTCGCCGTTGAGCGTCATCCAGTTGTCGCGCTGCAAGTCCGGCCGCGGGTGCTCGGGCCGCGGCACTGCCGCCGTGGCGTGGATGGCACCGGTGAGAATGACCGTGATAGTGAGCATCAAATGCATTTTGGTTTTCATGTGACTGAATTCTAGTTTGTCGGGGATGTCCATTTGAATGCCTGGCTCAGGGCATCGAACCACCTTTCCGCATGTTTGGCGAGGCCCGTCTGGTTGAAATGCACGCCGTCATGCCGGAATGCCTGACCTAGCAGATCGTCGGTGACCGGCCCCTGGAAGCAAATCTTGCGGCTCCAGAGCAATTGCTGTCCCTTGGCCACCGCCTCCTGCGCCGGTGCCTGCGACCCCGGATGGAATGATGCCTGTGCCACCAGCCACGGCAACGGATAGCCGGCATCCTTGTTGAGCGCCTCGACGATGGTCTTGACGCGTTCGCAGTAGGTCTCGGCGGAGGTCTTGACCAAGGTGTCGCTTTCGCCCTGGTGCCAGAGCACGGCCCGCACGCCGTCCTTGCCAAAGGCCTTCACACAGGCGGCCAGATTCTTGTAGAGCGCGTTATCCGGCGGCAGCCAGGCTCCAACCTCGGTCCAGTTCAATGACGCGGAGCGAAAACACACGGGAACCTGCTGCGACGCCGCGATCCGGTCGCCTAACAAGGCCCACGGACTACCGCCGCCACCACAGCCGCCGGGGATCGGATCCTGCGCGTGCCCAAACCCCTTGCCGTCAAAATAGACCACGCGCTCGTCCTGTGCCTTTTGCCGCGGGTTGCCGAAGTTGGCGGAGTTGGACTGACCGGCCGTGACAAACACCTCGCCAACACCCACTTTGTCCACGGCCTGCTCCGCCAGCATGCGGGAGCCGGTCCGCGCGCGGATCGACACCTGATACCAACCGCCAGCCGGCAAGGTGAGGTGACCGGCAAATTTTCCCGAGACCTGCTGTCCCTGAGGAGTGACGGCGGTCCATTGCACGGGCGTGCCACGCTTGGCGCCAGGCACCAGGTCGGCCCTGGCCTCAAGCACATCGGCCATGTCCCTGAGAGTTCCTTCTATCAGGATCGCCGCCTGATCTCCCTTGTCGCGCTGGAAAACCTGACACGAAACCGGGGATGTCAGGGTCAGGGACGCCTTGGCATCCTGGGCGTGGGCATGCCCGGATAAGCCAAGGCAGGTCACAAGCCCTAACAATGTCGCCGCTCCTGTGAACCGGCCGTGTTGGGGAGCGCCGGCGTCCCGCCGGCCGTGCTCGGCATCCTGCCGAACACTCTTTTGTTGATCGAGTATATTAGTAGTGTACATACGAAGAATTATCATT
>CAIKDP010000351.1 GCA_903826205.1 Akkermansiaceae bacterium | reverse complement strand
CCGGAGGGTTGTGCGTTCCGACATCCTCCTTCCTGCCAGCCATCCGCGTCGTTTGTCGCGCACCATCCGCACGCCAGTGCGCACCATATTTTTCACCATATTTGATCGTCATATCCGATTGGCACGCGGATTGAACGGCACCGCATGGCTCACATGTCCCATGCCTCGCGAAAGCCGATGAACTTGGGAAAGCGGGGTGCTTCCTTGGCACCGCTCGGCTGGTGGCTGAACTTCACCACTTTTCCAACAAGCATCTCGCGCCGCAGCCACAGGGTCACGCGGTCCACCCCGCCGACGATGTGGTTGTAGCCAAGACGGAATTCGACGCCGGTTGAAAGGTGCCGCACCACGAAGCCACCGAGTTCGCCCCGGCCGATCATGCCCGCCTGGGCGAGACTGCGTTTCGTGCGCCCGAAGGCGTCCAGTTCGGCGGCGTTCTGGTTGGTCATGCCCTCATAGCTTGCAAGCACCATGGCCTCGGCGTCCTCGAATCGCTTGATCTTGAGCAACCACGCTTCCCGCTCGGTGGAGCGTCCACACTTGTAGGGTGAGTTGGGGGTTCTAACCATCACCCCCTCGTATCCGGCGGTGATGCATTCCTCCTCGTATGCGGCCAGGGCGGCGACGTCACGAATGAGAACCGGCAGAACTCTAACGATGCGCGGGGAATCCGGCAGCGCGGCAAGCGCCTCCATCCGTTGCCGGTAGGGTGTGCTGATAGATTCAGTCACATAGTCGAAGACATGGAAGACAAAATCCGGCTGGCCGTCGCGGGCACCGATGGCGCTGGTGGTTTCGCTGAACGTGCCGCCGCGCAGCATCAACTCGCCGTCGAGGCCGTCGGGCAGGTTGGCTTCAATCCACTCGCGGGCGAAGCGGTTGGAGATTGGTTTGAAGGATCGGGTCAGCGCCTTGCCGCCGAGCTTGAGACAGCGGATGCCGTCGAGCTTGGGCGTGGCGAGGACAGGGAATGGCAGCAAGTGGGGACTCTCGCACTTGGAGGCGAGCATCGGCTTTGATATGGTGTTCATGGTGCTATGGGTCGGAGGGTTGTGCGTTCCGACATCCTGAGCCTCGTCAACGCCGCCGTCGTTTGTCGCGCACCATCCGCACGCCAATGCGCACCATATTTGCGTGCCATTTTGCATCGGACTAACCGATTGGCATGCGGATTGAACATCACGGGATCAGGCCCGCCTCACGGAATGAATAGTATGGACTTCTGCCGGGGGCGGACTCACCGACGATCACATGGTCGATAAGGCGGATTTGCAGTAGGTTCGCTGCTTCAACGATCCGACGGGTGGTGGACTCGTTGGATCTTGAGGGGCTGCAATCGCCGCTGGGGTGATTGTGCATCATGGCGAATCCGTAGGCACCAGCGGCAATCACGGGCCTGAATATTTCCCGAGGGGATGCCGGGCTTTCGTTCACCGTCCCGAGACTCACGCGATGCCAGGCATAGGGACGAAGGCGGGTGTTCATCATCACGACAACCACGCTCTCCTTGTCGGGTTCGTG